>JAFZXW010000167.1 GCA_017616575.1 Candidatus Methanomethylophilaceae archaeon | reverse complement strand
TCATCACCGGGAAGACCTCCGCCCCGTGGCGGATCAGCTCGCGGACGGCGTAGAAGCAATCCGTTGCGGCTATGCTGCCGGTGATCCCAAGCACTATCCTCTTCCCTTCGAGCTTAGAGCTCTTCTCCTCGTAGATCTCCTCAGAAGGATGCATCGCAGAACCTCCCTTATCTCGCGCATGGCGGCCTCGAACACCTCGTCTGGGCCCGCCGACGCGTCTATCACTTTGAATCCGTGCTCCTGGGCCAGGAGCAGGTACCTCTCCCTGACGCGGCGCAGGAAACCCGCGTCCTCGAACTTGCTGACGTCCTCCCCGCGGGAGCGGACGCGCCCCATGGTCGTCTCGGGGTCCGCATCCAGCAGTATCGTGAGGTCCGGGACGCGGGCGAAGGCCTCGCAGAGCGGCATGAGCACGCCAGGGTCGACGCTGGACCCGTCGAGGCCGGAGGACTGGTACGCCAGGGTCGACGCGAAGTACCTGTCGCAGAGCACCACCTTGCCCTCCGACGCCGACCAGAGCATCTCCTCGGTGTGGTCGTTGCGGTCCGCCATAAACAGAAGCGCCTCCGTGGATTGGGAGACGCCTTCGAAAGCCCCGGAGCGGATGAGCCTCCCGACCTTCCCGCGGGTAGGCTCTGCTGTGGGATAAACCTCGAAGCCTTCCGATTCCAGCTCTCTCGCCAGACGGGCGCACAAAGTGCTCTTGCCTGTCCCGTCTATCCCCTCGACTACTATTATGGCCCCCATGACGACGCCTCGCATGTCCAATAACGACCTTTGCAGATGGATTATCACCGAATCCAGGGACTCCACGTCCTTGGCGTATGGCGCGCACAGGTAAGACAGCGTCTCGCGTATGCGCGTGTTGTAGACGACCCCCAGAGACATGAGGTTGATACGGAGGTCCTCGGCCAGCTGGTTCCCGCGACGGTCCCAGTCCGTCAGGATGACCGCCGGCTTCCCGGCCTTCCATGCGGCCTCCGCCGCCCTGACCGGCCCCCCTCCCGACTGGACGCATATGAAATCGCCCACGACGCCCGAGCTGGTGAGCGCGGCGATGTCCTTGGACCCCTCCACGAGGACGACGTACGTCCCTTTGAGCGCGGATAAGGAATCCAGGGCCTTCATTATGAGTTCGAGCCTCTCCGCGTCGTCTGCCGGCGGATGCATTGTCCAGCACCTCCTCCGCGCGGGCCGGGTCCCCGTGCACCGTCACGGTCTTCTGCCTCGAAGTGTGGCCGGACGTGACCTCCGAGCGCATCCCCGTCAGCCGCTCGAACGTCTCCTCGACCTCCTTGTTCGCCCTGCCGTCCAGCGGGGGCGCCCTCACGCGCAGTATGAGCCTCTTCCTCCACTGGTCGAAGCCCTCCGGGCCGGACCTGTCGGAGCGCGGGGAGACCAGGACGTCCACCTCTAGACGCCCCTCCTTCCTCCTGGAGACATCGGCGATGCGCATGAGTCTTTATCTCCCGCATATATTTTAACGGTGCCGTGAGCCGTCAAGGACAATATTATCTACGGTCCGCACGATAGCCGCGGCATGGGCCCCGCGCTGGAGCATATGACTTTTGACGAGCTGTCCGAGCTCTACCGGGTGGAGATGAACGGCAGCCTCCTCTCCCCCGCGCGCAGGGACCTGTTCAGGGCCATGGCCGACCTCCTGACGAGGCTCAGGGGCGAGTACGAGAAGCAGCTCGCCCTGGACCCGGACTCGGTCATGTGCGAGGGCGCCGAGCACAGGAGGAAGAGCGCGGAGCGCCTCTGCAAGGAGATCATGCGGGTGAGGGCGACCAAGGTGTGCAACATGGCGTTCCTTGGGGCCCTGGGTTCCAAGAACTCCCTGGACATGCTCACCGAGGAAGAGAGGTCGTATTACTACAAGGTCCTGGAGGCCTCCAAGGCCCATCTGTCCGAGGTGGACAGGCTCCGGGGGAAGAGGGTCACCGTCGCGACCCACATCGACGAGATCCCGGCGAAAGACGTCCCCAAGGACTTGAAAGAAGGGGCACCCGAGGAGACTTCCGAGGAAATCGTACCCGAGAAAGCCCCGGACGTCCCTCCCGCGGAGATTCCGCCGGAGGAGCCTGCAGAGGAATTCCCTGAACCCGACGACGGGTTCCCTCCCGAGGAGGTCATGGCCGAGTGGGCGGAGGAGCCGGAGGCCATGGCGCCGATCTCGGAGGTCCCGGCGGAGGAGCCCGAACCGTCCCTCGAGCCGGTCCTGGTCAGGATCCTGGAGGACCTGCCGCCGTTCGCAGGGCCCAGCAGGGATTACAAGCTCTCGAAGGAGGACGTGGTCACCGTCCCGAAGATGATGGCGGAGGCCCTGATAAACTCGGGGATGGCCGTCGCCGTCGACCCTTCACCTTGAACGTCCTGGTGTCGCCCTGGAACTCCAGGCAGTCGATCTTGATCCTGCGGACGCCGGTGATCTCCGCTACGGTCTCCCTGGCGACGTCCGGCATGTTGTTGGTGCGGCTCAAGTGGGCCAGGAAGATCTTGCGGGCGTCGGACATGGTGCGCCTGAGGGCCATCCCGGTGTCGCGGTTCCACATGTGCCCGTTCTCCCCCTCGATGCGCCTCTGGAGGGAGGGGGGGTAAGGCCCGTTGTGGAGCATCTCCAGGTCGTAGTTGGCCTCCACCACGGCGGCGTCGCAGCTCTTCAGCGCGTGCTCGATCCTGTAGTCGAACTTCCCGGTGTCGGTGACCATCGCGAGCTTGCCCTTGTCTGTCTCGATGAAGAAGGCGTTGGGCTCCGCCGCGTCATGGTAGGTTGGAAGCGGGACCACCCTGAAGGGCCCGACGGAGAAGCAGTCCTTCAAGTCATATGGGATATAGTCCACGGCCCCCATCTGGGAGGACTGGAAGGTCCCGAGGGTGCACATGACCGGGACGCCCAGGCGGCGGGCCATGGGGCCTACGCCCTTGACATGGTCGGCGTGCTCGTGGGTGACCAGGATCGCCTTGATCATCTTGGGGTCGACGCCCTCCCGGTCCATGTAGGACATGAGCGTGCGGCAGCTGAGCCCGGCGTCCACCACCACGGCCTCCCCGTCGCACTCGACCACGGTGCAGTTCCCGTCGCTTCCGCTGGCGAGGACGTGGACCTCCATCATGTCTCAGACCTTTTTCTCGTACAGGGCGAAGACTATGTCGGCCCTGGAGATGACT
>JAFZXW010000166.1 GCA_017616575.1 Candidatus Methanomethylophilaceae archaeon | reverse complement strand
CGGGAGGACGGCTCTTCGGAAAAGCCGTCCGAGGAGCATTTCTCCCGCGGCGTCGTGCGTCGTTACGACCGCGAGTCCGAATGTCCAGAGTGCGGCTATAAGGCAGGCGTAGACGAGCTGTTCTGCCCGCGGTGCGGCTATGAGTTCAAGAAGCTGATTCGAAGAAACGTCGTAAAACAATGGTCGGCCATGAGGTGAGAAGATGAGGAAGATCGCAGTAGCAGTCGCAGTCCTGGCGCTTCTTGCCGTTTCCCTGCTGACGATATGCGGAGACACAGGAAAGGATCCTTCCGATGCTGGGGCCGCCCCTTTCGACGGACGTCTGAGCATGACCTCCGTCATAGTCCCGGAATCTACCTCGTCCATCGGGGCGGGGGCGTTCGAAGGCTGTCCAAAGCTGGAGTTCGTCACGTTGCATGTCGGGATCGAGTCTGTCTCCGCCGGCGCCTTCTCCGGATGCCCTTCGTTGACAGCCCTGACGTTCGCCGGGTCGGGAGACGTCGTCTTGGAGGGCGATTCCCTCATCTTGGATCCGGTCAAGGGTCTGGCGGTCATCAATTCCTTGGACGGGAGGCTTTCCTTGCCGTCAGCGATGATCGGAGGGAACGGCATCTCCAAAGCCGCGCCTGGCACCGTCCTAGTGTTCGACGGCTCCGTCTGGAAAGAGGCGTACAGGCTCACGTTCGCCGGCGGGTCCTTGTCCAAGGTGGCCTGGAGCGGCGATTACAGGGGAAGGCTCGTGATACCCCCGACCGTGGTGTCGGTCAGCGACGACTACAACGGGCAGATTTTCGATTTCGACAAGAGCTGGGTGACCTCGGTAGTCCTGCCGGACGGGGTCAGCAGCATCGGGGCCGGGGCGTTCTACGGATGCGACCGCATCCAGTCTGTGGAATTGCCCCGCACCCTTTCCTCCATTGGGAAGAACGCCTTCTACGGCTGCTCGTCCTTGGCTTCCATCGAATTCCCGCTAGGGTTGAAGTCGATAGGATGGAACGCCTTCTACGGCTGCTCGTCCCTGAAGCATGTCTCTGTCCCCGACGGGGTTTCCGACATCTCCGGGGCGTTTTCCGGATGCACGTCTTTGAAGACGGCAGACCTTCCGCGCGGTCTGGAGGAGATAGGGGATTCGGCGTTCTACGGCTGTTCCTCCCTTGCGTCCGTGGACATATCGGACAGCGTGAGGTCCATAGCCACGTCGGCCTTCTACAGATGCTCCTCCCTGGAGTCGGTATCCATTCCTGGATCGGTCTCCGCGGTAGGGTCCAAGGCCTTCGAAGGGTGCTCCGGGATGAAGTCCCTGGCTCTCTCCGAGGGATTGGAGACTATAGGCTACAGGGCCTTCGCCGGATGCTCCTCCCTGGAGTCGGTATCCATCCCCAGGTCCGTGGGCGCAGTGGGGGCGGACGCGTTCAGCGGATGCTCTTCTTTGGCTGCGATCAAGTTTGGAAAGAATCCCTTTCTGACCGTTGGAGAATCCGCGTTCCCGGCGCATGCCGTCCTTTCCGAATCCTTCTACTACGAGAACGGGTCCAAGATGATCAGCAACTACTCGGTGTTCGGAGACTTCGTCTACCGCACCGGGACGGACCAGGGATACCACAAGGTGGCGGCTTGACATGCGGCCTCTTGTCCTTTTTCCCGTGATCTTCGCAGTCCTCATGTTGGTCGTCCCGGTGGCGCAATCGGATGCGGACGTCCCGGGATTCAGGGCCACATACGAGGACCTGTCTCAGGAGGAGCTGGTCTCGTTGCTCGGAGACGTTTATGTGGAGATGGCGTCGCGCGAGGTTTTAGAGACCATCGGAATGAACGTGTCCGGGGAAGGGTCTCCTTTCGACGTGTCCCGCATGATTATCTCAGGCACGGATTTCGGGCTGGACTACACGTCGTCTTTGCACGAGGGCGTGGACGGGCGCAGCCTGAACGTCTCCGCGCATTATTCGTTCTATCTGGATTTCGATTTCGAGCTGGAGGCCGTGGCGGAGTCGGACGGGTACGACGCATTCGACGAAGGGGTGTGCGGCCTGGTGTTCGGGTTCGAGGAGCTCTCCGAAGGCGACAGGATACGTATGAAGGGAACGGTCAGCATAGTCGCTGAAGACGACATGCGTGACACCGCCGTGAGGCAGTCTTACGACCGCGACGTCTGCGCCTTGGACTCCACGACGCTCATCGGGACGTTCTCCTGCGTGTTCCGCATCGTCGTAGAGACGGTGCACGAGGGCGTCCATGGCGAGGTCGAGGCTTTCGGGCACAAGGATGTCGGGGCGGTCACGGTTGTCGACTACATCTACAGGGCCGACGCGGAGGATGTGAGGCCGGGGGCCGAGGTGTTCTGCATATGGACGAGCCGCGAGGATTCCGCAGACGTCAGGATCGAGTTCGAGGGCATGATCGACGGCACCGGGAGTTTCACTTTCCGCGACCGCAAGATCTATTACGAGCATTTCAACTGGCAGTATCCTTCGCGGGTGAAGATCGACGGGAGACTCTGGAACGACCTCGACCGGCCGTTCGACCTGGGGTTCGTGCCGGATTTCGCCTCGGCGCGCGCCGTCGGCCGGTCCGGGCGCAATACCATGAAGCTGATCCCGCATCGGGACCGTCTTGTGCTGTTCATCGACGACTCCGACCCCGCGGCGTCGCAGTACCGCATCACGATCGTCGTGAAACGCTCGGCGCGCAATGGAGAATAGCCCT
>JAFZXW010000165.1 GCA_017616575.1 Candidatus Methanomethylophilaceae archaeon | reverse complement strand
GTTGAGGCCGGCTATAAGGTCCCTCATGTCCAGGAAATCCGACCAGTCTTTGAGAACGGCGGCGGTCTCCCTCGGGCGGAGAACTGGATATGCGGAGACGAGCTTCGATACGAGATCCGGCGTGATCAGCGGGTTGTCGTAGCTGAGGCTCCTCCTTCCCACCTCCTTTCCCTCGGTGTTGAAGTACGTCTCGGACTCGTCCTTCACGATGGCGAAGATCCTGCATCTCGCATCCGTCTCCCCCACGTACCTCCCGGTGTGCGACATGAGCAGGACCTTCGTGGCCATCAGGTCCCAGCCGTGCGTCTTGTCATCGAACTCTATGTTTCCCTGAATCACCAGATCCAGAATGGAATCAGATTTCGATTCCATCCTTATGACGACGTTCTCCAGCTCCAGCGACCCCGAATCGATCTTGGAGGACTTGTCGAACGACGGGTGGAGCAGATGAATCTCGCGCTCCTCGTCGATGCCGTAGATGTGGGCTTTGAGAAACGAAGCAACGCTTCCATGCCTGAATATCTCTCCGGCCATGGCCGCGTACTGCTCTTTTAGCGGGACGATGCGTTTCCCTTGGACCGTCCCCCATCTGTAGCAGTACTTGGAGAAGTTCAGGACGAGCGTGCGCGCAGGCTCCTTCGTCTCTGCGGGGGCCGTGCGTGCTGTCCTGGTCTTGTCCGTCGGCACGGAACGTTTGGTGGCGAACGGTGCGGGGGTCATCGTTGCCCGCACTTATTACCTGTATTTAAATGATGGAAGGGGGCCCCGGGAAGAATAATAAACAAGCATGGGATGGTCTGGACGGTCAAGATGGATGCGGAGAAGCTGCCCACGTCGAAGCTCAGAAGGATGTCCGAGAAGGGGGACCCTGCCGTCCAGTGCGAGCTCGGGATAAGGCTTCTGGGAGGCGTCCTCGGCGCGTCCGCCGATCCGGATATGGCCTTGACGCTTCTGGAGGAGGCCTCGTCCAAGGGGGAGCCCAAGGCTTCCGCCGCGGCCGAGGGGATCCGGGAATCCGAGAACCCTGCCGTCAGGGCCATGCACAACCTCGCCGGATGGTATGCGTCTAAGGCTTTGGACGAAGGCGCAGTTGACAAGGATTTCGCCGTCTACTGGTACCGTCGCGCCATAGACGAGGGGGAGCTGCCGGCGCTGTACGACCTCGCCAGGTTCTATTACATGCTGGGAGGGGACGACTACGAGCCCGCCGCCCTCCTGTTCAAGTATTACTGGGAGGTCGAGGGGGAGCGCTCCGACGACGCCCTCGGAATGCTTTCCAGGATGCTGTCCAACGGGTGGATCAAAAGCGGGTGGAACTGCTACTGCGACGTGGTGGCGCTTCTCAAGGAGTATTCGGACCTCGACACTACGGAATACGAGCTTGATCTGGACGAATCCGCTCCTGTGGACGACCTTACGGTGGATTCTTACTTCGCGTCCGACCCGGAGTATCCCGGGACGGTGGCGGGCGACCAGGGGCTCTCCAGGAAGCGCTCGGTCCTCGAGGTCCTCCTGAACATGGGCATACCAGCGACCCAGAGGGCCAACGGGAGCTGCGCCGTCAGGATCAAGGACTGCCCGGACCTTCCAGAGAGGGTCTCACAGTTCGGATACGTGGTGAAGGAGTCGAGGGCTTCGTACATCGTCAAGGAGCCTGCCAAGCGCTGACGTTTCAGCTTCCGGGCGTGGTCAAGCGGCGGAAGCATCCCTCTAGCACGCGGCCGTCCTCGTCAAGGCGGGACTCGTACAGGTTACGCAGACTGAGGGCATTTTTCGATTGGGATGAGTCAGGAACAGGTCTTTGAATCTCTGTTTCAGAGGCGGATAACGAGTCCAGGATCTCGATGTCGTGCTTGAGCATGACGACCACCTCGTCGCACAGGTCCGCGTCTGACGATCCGGACAACGCCTCGTCGATGAAAATGTCCATGGCCGAGAGTTTCATGTCCTTTATCGATTCGACCAGCCTGCGGAAGGCATTCATGGGACAAGAGGCGCTTTTATCGACGTTCCGGGCGGTTCTCGCGTCTTTCAATTCGGCCTCTAAACGGTCTACCGTCTCTTTAAGTTCTTTGCACTGGCATTCGGCCGCTTCGGACTGCGATTTGGCGTACTCCAGGCTGGCCGACAGCCTGTCGACCATGTCCCTTGAGGCGGTCAGCTCCTCTTTGACAGCCTCGAGCGCCTCCTTATACGGCGCTGACCTGTCTTCGGAAGCGGTCTCGGCGGCCATCCTGAATGCCTCGGACAGGAGTTCGAAGAGGTGCGGAGGGGAGATCCTTACGGAGTCCAGGGCTTTCTCGTCTTCCATCGCCTGTTCTGATAGCGCCGATAGGTATCCTGGGTCGGCAATGGGGGTCGAAGGGATGACGCAGACCCCGTTTCCTGACACGGTGCAGTTGCAGATGCAAACGTCGCGTCCCAGTTCGCCCAGGAGCTTGGCTTTGCGGTCCTCGTTCGTGTAGTTGACGATTTTCCCCATCTCGGCCATCTTGCGTTCGCGCACCCTGAGGGCGGTCTCCTGGTCCCACATGTCTCGGGGATGCCGATGATGCGATTTAGCGGTTTCCGGAGTCTCTAAGTTGGTCGCATCGGCGGAATGATGTTCGCGCTCGGCATCCGCAGTCTGCAGCGGAGAACGCTCAAATTGCAGGATGCAGGGGTTTTGGCCATTTCTTGTTCTCAGAAAGACAATTGGGCGGGTATAATAACCAGCGTAATGATTCCATGCCATGAAATGCCCTAATTGCGGCGCGGAAGCGTCCCGGGCCCCGGGAACGGTGTATTGCATCGGATGCGGGTATGCCATGTCCGGGTCAGACGGAGGCCTGGCCAGGGAGGGGAGTTCCGGTCGCGGGCCTGACCCAGACCATGTTTCCCTCACCGTGGACGCTACCGGGATCCCGGCGACGGGCGTACGCATGACTATCGGCGGCAACTACCAGGAGGGGCTGTCCGGTAAGAACTACACGTTCTGGCTACCCAGGGGGAGGCATTCCGCCTCCGTTTCCTTGGGAGACGGCTACAAGCCCTTCGAAGGCGAGATCGACGTGTACAAGGACGTATTGTACAAGATCGTCGTCAAGGGCGAGGCGAGGCCGTCGTTGAAGGTCCTCCCGAGGGCGTCCTTGGTCCCGGTCGACGATGTGACATGCGAAGGCTCTTCGGTCCCGGTCAACGTCAGAGTGGAGCTTTCGGACCTTCCGAGGTCGGAGCGCGTCCCGGCGTCCGTGAGGATCGGAGACCAGTACAAGGAGGCCTATACGGGGGACACGCTTCTGTTCACTGTCCCTACGGGCATATGTCATGTCGTCGTGGAGTACGAGGGCGGGATCTTGCGCTTCGATGGCGACGTCAAGGTCGATCGCGACACGGTGTTCGTGGCCAGGGTCGTCGACATAAGGTCGGTGATGATGAGGACCAGGCCCAGGATAGAGCTGGAGCGCCTCGGCGGAACAGGCCTTTGACCTTCTCGATAGGCTTGAACAGAGGCTCTATCAAGCGCCTTCCGTGGCCTATCACGAATGCCATGCGCATCTCTCCCTCGGCATCCGGGAAGTAGGCTCCGAGCTTGTCCGGGCCCTCTTTGTAAGCGAGCATGAGGACGTTAGAGTGGAACCCCCTTATCCCCATGCCGAAGCCCCTCATTATCATCCTGTTGGAGGCCTCGAAAGCGCGTTCCGCACTGTCAGAGAATATGAACAGCACTTGCTTCCCTTCCCAAAGGACCGGGTTGGGCTCCAGGACGTCGTTCTTCTCCCTCCATCTTTCGAGCTCGCCGACCGCTGGCAGGTCCGAGGCGTGCTCTTTGAGAATGCTCAAGGCGTCGTCCATGTACCTGTCCAGCCTTTCGCCTTGGAGGACTGAGGCCCAAATCCGGCTCCCCTCGCTTCCAGCCCTCATCGCTGTGTATAGTTCTTTCAGCTCCTCGTCGGAGACCAGGCTGCCGTCCAACCATCCCTTGTGTGGAGCCTCGTTCCCCTCGCCTACGAGCTCTATCGCCCCTTTGGGGCAGGACGAGACGCAATGCCCGCATCCGATGCATCCCGATCCCTTCTCGTGGGCCTTCTTGTCGAGGATCTCCAGATTGTCGGCCAGGCACATCTTGACGCATTTCCCGCATCCGATGCACTTGTCCGCGTCTATTCTCAGGTTGGGCATGCCTTCGGTTACGCGTTACGTCGGTTATGTTCCTTTCCATAGCCACGGGTTCGGAGGATGCGAAGGCGGCCGGTCAGGATTGGAGGTTTATGAGGATTCCCTCGTACTTCTTGTTGTACTCGGCGTTGT
>JAFZXW010000164.1 GCA_017616575.1 Candidatus Methanomethylophilaceae archaeon | reverse complement strand
GCTGCACCATCCTGATGGCCGTGGGACGCATCCTGGCACCGGAGGTGTCGATATCCCCCTGGACCTTCCTCATAATCGTCGCGTCGGCGTTCACGTTCTCCCTGATGGGCCTCCTGGCAGGGATGAAGGTCCAGAAGACCAACACGCTGTCGCTGATATCCGGGACCATGATCGTCCCGATGACGTTCCTCTGCGGGACGCTGTTCGACGTCTCCGCGCTCCCCTCGGTCGCCGGGGCCGTCGTCTACGCCCTTCCGTTGACCCATGTCAGCGTCTTGACGAGGGCAGTCATGCTGGGGACCGAGGTGCCTCTCGATTCGGTGGCCGTCCTCGTCGCTTACATGGCCGTGTTCTTCGCGGTCTGCTGGTATCTAATCAAGACCAACCGTTGTTGATTCCAGGGGCTACTTTTATATTCCTCTAAGGAGAAGCGCCCTTATGAACAAGATCGCCGTGGCCGCGGTGCTAATAGCCTTGCTGGCAGTGGCCTCCGCGGCCGCTGTGGCATGCTGGAACGGGCAGGAGAAGGCCGAGGCGGGCCAGCCGGAGCCGTCCGGGGACCTGGAATCCCTGGCCTGGAGGTTTTTCGACGGCGCCGGGGACGGGAACGTCTTCGTGTCTCCTTACAGCCTGTATCTGGCCTTGGGCATGCTAGCCAACGGCGCCGATCCAGGATCGTCCACGGAATCCAGGATGCTGAAGGCCCTGGGCTCCTCCGATGTCGAATCCTTGAACGTCTACGCCGCCGGCTTGGACCCCGAGGGACGCTTCGAGGCCGCCAACATGGTGCTGGTGGATTCTTCCATGCTCGCCGACTGCGCCTCGGTGAACGCGAAGTTCGAGAGGATAGTGTCCGGTATATACGGCGGGAAGGTGGCCGAGGCCGACTTCTCCGGGGACATCGACGCCGTGAAGGCGATGATCAAGGAATGGGTGGACGCCCGCACTCACGGCATGATCCCGGATTACGAGTCCGCGGCGGATTCCGGCACCGCCGTCGACATCCTGAACGTCGCCTACTTCAAGGGGGAGTGGGAGGACCCGTTCGACCCTTCATCGACGCGCTCCATGAAGTTCCTCAACGACGACGGGTCTGCGTCCACGGTCGACATGATGTCCAAGACGCTGGGCTACGGGTCCAAATACTATGACGACGGGAAGTACAGGGGCCTGTCCATCCCTTATTCCTCCGGCGCCTCGATGGTGCTGATCCTCCCATCCGGCGACGACGGCATGGGCGTCCTGGAGTCGTGGAGGTCGGAGACCGTGGAGTACCGCGAGGGATTCCTCAGGAACGTGGAGTCAGCCAGCTATTCCAAGAAGGTCGACCTTCTCCTCCCGAGGTTCGAGATGTCCGCGTCCTACGACATGGACGACATCTTCGCCTTGCTGGGCCTGGACTTCGGCATGCCTTTCTCCAAGATGGTGGACGGGACCGTCCTGGTGGTGGACGGAGGCAAGCAGGAGACCAAGATCAAGGTCGACGAGAAGGGGACCGAGGCCGCCGCGGTGACGGAGATCGTCATGAAGGCGACATCGTTCCTGGACCCCGAGCCTCCGACGGAGTTCCATTGCGATGTGCCGTTCGTGTTCATGCTTACCAGCTGGTCAGACCCGATGTTCATCGGATACATGGGGGACGCCGGAGGGCTAGACTGATGGATGTTTCCGACAGCCTGGGGAAGTTCGCATGGGACGTCTTCGACGTCGTCGGCGACAGGAATGCGGTCTTCTCCCCGTTCGGGCTGTTCACCGCCTTGGGGATGCTGGCGAGCGGGTCGGACGACGGCTCCCCCGAGCGTCAGGAGGTCCTGCGCGTCCTGCATTCGGATTCGTTGGAGTCTTTGAACCGCGGCTTGCCGTCCATGGCCCCCAGGTACGAGGACGCCGTCTTCCATTCTTCCAACCTGATGCTTGTGGACTCTTCTTTGCTGGAGGGCGGCGCGAGGATCGACGAATCATATCTCGATACCGTGTCCAGTGTGTACGGGGGCTCGGTGTCGGAGGCGGATTTCCGCAGGGACGCCGACGCCGTCAGGGAGATGATATCCAGATGGGTGAAGGCATGCACCGAGGGGCTGATCCCCGATTACGAATCCATCGTCACCGACGACACCGTCATGGACCTGCTGAACGTCGTCTATTTCAAAGCCGAATGGTTCAGCCCTTTCGATCCCCACAGGACGTCGTCCTGCCGTTTCACCTCTTCAGACGGGTCCGTCTCGGACGTCCGCATGATGTCGAAGACGTCCAGGTTCACGTTCGGATACCATAGCGACGGGAAGCACAGGGGCGTCCGCATCAGATACAAGTCGGGGGCGGCCATGCTGCTGGTCCTGCCGGAGAGCCCCGGCGACCTCGGGGTCCTCGAGTCCTGGAGGTCGGAGACCGCCGAGTACAGGGTCAAATTCATGAATTCCCTTCTTACGTCTCCAGGCGCCTATGTGAGTCTGGCGATGCCCGCTTTCACGCTGTCGGCCGATTACGACCTCAGGAAGGTCTTCGAGGGGCTGGGGATGGACGCGGTCCTGTTCGGCAAGCCGGGGTTCGGACGGATGATAGACGGCCGCCGGCTGGCATTCGACGCCGGGAAGCACCAGGCGAAGGTGAAGGTGGACGAGGAGGGTACAGAGGCCGCCGCGGTGACCGAGATCGCGATGGCGCTGGGGTGCGCCATGGAGACCGAGAGGCCGATACGCTTCTGCTGCGACGTCCCGTTCGTGTTCGCCATCGTCGACGAGGACACCGGTGCGTACCTGTTCGCCGGATACGTCGGAGACGGAGAGAACCTGTGATTCAGGCCGTTTCGATTGCCGCAGAGCCAATCTGTCACATTGACGACCTCGATGCCGTCGATCGACCCGAGGCCTATGCGGTCTGTCGTCAGGATAATCTTGCGATAGTTGTCTCTTATTCTGCCGAGGGCCTCCGTCTCCCTTCTCATCGTCTCTTCGGACAGCATCGTCTGTGCGACCTGGAAATATGTGATCTCATCCGACTTCATTGCGGTGAAGTCTATCTCGGAATCTTTGAAGCTCCCGACGGCCACTTTGTAACCTCTTCTCAGCAATTCGAAGTACACGATGTTCTCCAGCGGCCTGCTGACATCCGTCAGGTCTCTCGGGCTGAGGAGGGCCTGCCTCATCCCTATGTCGGTGGCATAGTACTTTCCTTTGGACGAGAGGCATCTTTTCCCGACTATGTCGTATTTGTCCGCATGATAGAACAGGTGGGCCGACACCATCTCGTCCAGGTATTTGTATACCGTGTCCTTCGGAATCCCGAGGGATTCGGAT
>JAFZXW010000163.1 GCA_017616575.1 Candidatus Methanomethylophilaceae archaeon | reverse complement strand
TGGGTGGCCGGGCCGATAAGCGCCGGATGGAAGGCCATGGAGGCCCGCAGAGGATCCCCCGACGACGCCGTGGAAGCGGTGAGGAGGTTCGCGGCCGGGGAGATCACCGACACAGAATGCGCAATGGAGATCAAATGCGCCATGACCGGGGAGTCGGCGGAGGCGGCCGCGGAGGCCTCCGGGGACCTGGAGAGGATAGCGTCCGAGGTACTGGACGAGAACCCGGGCATCGTCGCGGACTACGCCAAGAACGAGAAGGCGGCCAACAAGGCCATCGGCATGGTCATGAAGAGGACCGGAGGAAGGTTCTCCTCGGCCGAGGTCGTGGACGCCGTCAAACGCGTCATAGAGTCGAGGATGCGATGACATGGAGTTCGAGAAAGTAATCAGGAAGAGATACTCCGTAAGGAAGTACGGCCAGAGGCCGGTGGAGGACTGGAAGATCGAGAAGATCCTGGAGGCGGGAAGGCTCGCCCCCACCGGCAAGAACTCCCAGTGCCAGAGGGTTTACGTCCTGAAGTCCCCCGAAGCGTTGAAAAAGATACGCGAGAACTGCATCATGACCTTCGGCGCGCCGCTGGTCCTGCTGGTTCTCGCGAAGAAGGAAGAGGCCTGGGTCAGCCCGTTCACAGGCAGGAACATAGCCGAGACGGACACGTCCATCGTGACCGACCACATGATGCTCCAGGCCACGGACCTCGGCCTGGGGACGTGCTGGGTCGGCTATTTCGACCCCGTGCCGATATGCGCCGCGTTCGGCGTCCCCGAGGACCTCACGCTAATGCACATCCTCCCCATCGGATACCCGGCGGAGGACAGCGAGCCCTCCCAGATGCACCTGGCTAGCAAGAAGACGTCGGAATTCGTGACGTTCCTCTGATCGTCCCTGCAAGAACCCTTTGCAACGGGAATACAGATCGTCCGTCGGCTGGAGGTCCGCCCAGCCTTCGGGCGCCGTCTTAATGTTCAGTCTGGTGCGATCGGCCACCTTGACTATGGCATCGTCGAACTCCCCGCGGTCGCCCAGGCCGGTATCTATCCTGAGGATGTTCTGATACCCTCCCAGGGACAGCAGCCACCTGAGGTACCCGTCCCTGCCTGGCTCGATACCTAGGACCTCGCGCATCTCATCCGTGAGACTCGCCTCCGTGGCCGCCGAATCGGCGGAATCCGCGTCCATGAAATCGTCAAAGTTGGTGGCCATCGCGGGGAACACGAAAAGGTGCGCCACGAACTGCTTCTGGAGCTCGCCGTACCTCGGGCCTCCAGCGATATTGACGCCCACGCAGTCGTGGCACAGGCGCCCGTTGGAGTCGCGGAAGGTCTCGGAAGGCTTGAAACCCTTCTTCTCGCACCATGCGGGGATATCCCACTCGTAGTTGCCGCAGGTGCCCAGGTAGAACCCTATGGCGTCCACGAACGGCTGCATCTCCTCCGCGCGCTCCTCCACTGTGGACTTGAGGACGTCGGGCTTCGCATGCAGACCGAGGTCGACGGTCAGAATCAGGATGTTGAATGCGTCCCTGTCGGGCTCGTACCTCCACCCGAGGACGTCGTCCCACCCGACCTCGTCGAACGGGATCCCGGCAAGCCTCAGCTTCCTCTTGACCGACACGTTGCTGGGATGGTCCACCAGGGTAATGCGCTTCTCCTCCGGGTCCTTGCAAAGGCTGTACAGAAGGTTGTCGTCGAGCATCGGGCAGAGGATTATCGCTAGGACGCCTCTCGTCATGACAGGACGTATCATAACGGGCAGTAATAACCTTTGGATGGACTTCTAATCGCAGAAGCCTGCGAGATATTCGGATTGCTCTTTGCGAAATGCTCCACAGAGGGTCGAAAGACCGGGGCGCCTTCCAATACGGCCTAACACCCCTCAGCCCCCGCTTAAGAGAACCGATTTGAAAAGCTTGGCTTGATCGACTGTCTTCAATCCAGACGACGAATCTCCTCCACGGTCAAACCGGTGGCCTTGGACACGTCCTTGGCGGACATCCCCATGGAGACCAGCCTCCTGGCGACCTCCTCGTTCTGGAGCCTCCTGCCCTCGGCGCGCCCTTCGGCCAGACCCTCGGCCAGACCCTCGAGGCGGCCCTTCTTCTCGTGGGCCTCGCAGTTCATCCTCAGGTTCTCCTCCTCGTCGACCAGCTGCTCGTAAACCCCCATGATCTCGTACCTCCTCGACCAGACGAACTCCCCGACGCTCCCGCAGCCCCTGCAGGCCTCGAACGCCCTCAGCACCGACTCCCTGCCCGGGCCCGCCGCCATGCGGTCTATTATCCCGCAGACGTCTATATAACCCTTCAAGAGGCCCCCGTCCCCGACGGGGACATCCGCCGCCGGGGAGTCGTCGAAGAGGTCCTCCATTATCCCGCCCATCCTCGTCACGCGGGCACCGCTGCCGCCGGCGTACACGATGTAGGCCTCCCACCTGGGGAGCGCCTCCTTCCTGGCCTCGTACACGGTCATCCCGTTCTCGGAAAGGTACTCCTGGACGTCGCCGCTAGGTAGAACAGCGTCCTCAGGCGTATGACCTCCATGGGGTAGCTCTGGGCCTCCACAAGGCATGTTATCCTTCCCCCGACCGAGAACCCCAGGTCGTTGGCGTACCCCCTGGCGATTACGCGCCTGACGGTTCGTATCCTCACGTCGCCCTCCGAGGACTCAGAGTCCTCCGGGTGCAGCTCCCGGTACAGCCTGAACACGTTCGCCCTGTCCTCGAAGAACTTGACGAACACCGAGTCCTTCGCGTTGCGCCTGACGTCTTTCCATGACTCTTCCATGCAGTCCACTCCGACATGGGAGGGCCGGAGGAATCTCTTGAAGGAGCATGCGTGCAGGCACGATACGGGGCAGAGAAGATCCGAAAGACAGGATTGCCCTGGCATGCCTGCTGACATCGAGGAAATACGGCCCGGGCCGGAGCCCGGGAAGATGTTTATTCAGGATATCAGGTACAGCTTCCCGCCAGACCCGGAGAAGGCATGGCCCCTCAGGTGGTCCGGAGTGGCGGAAAGCTTCGTGGCGCCGTCGTAGAAGGAAAGACCGTAGAGCGCGTAGCCGCCGACCGACTCCAAGCAGTCGCCAAAGACTATCTCCTCGATCGACGTGCAGCTCCCGAGGGCCTTGAAGCCTAGGAACCTCACATCGCTCAGGTCGGCGGAAGTCAACGTCGAGCACCTGAGGAATGCGCCGTCTCCGATAGATTCGACCGCGAAAACCACGCCGCCGTACCTCACCGATGCGGGGACATTGGATATGGGCCCTTCGTGATCTATTATCGAGACCGTGCGGCCTGCGGCGGACATCACCTTGTACGTTATCCCGCCTGCCGAGAACCTGTCCCCGTCCACCAGGCTGTCAGCCGCCGGAACGAAGTAAAGCCTCCCTCCCGAGCCCTCGAACGTGTTCCCGGCAAGGTTGGACGCGTCCGCCGTTATCTTGAACCCGTCCTCTGTGAAGAACCCGACCCCGTAGAAGGCGTTGGCGCCTACGCTCCTCAGAGATGCCGGGAACGAGACGGATTCCAGGGCCCTGCACTCGCTGAATGCGCTCCTGGGGATGCTCTCGACGCCCTCTTCGACGATCAGCCCCTTCAGGTTGGAGCAGCCGTAGAAGGCGTACGGACCCATGGACAGGAGGCTTCCGGGAATCACCAGCGTCTCCAGGCCGTAGCAGTAGGGGAACGCCTTCTGCCCCACGGACGCCACGGTGGAGAGGTCCACAGTCGAAACGCCGTTGTTCTTGTAGAACGCGTTGGTGCCGATGACGGCGCCGGTGCCGGAGAAGGTTATGGACATCATCTTCTTGCACGCGCTGAAGGCGCTGGCCTCCAGGACCACGTCGTCGCCGGGGATGTCCAAGGCCGTTATCCCGCAGCCGTAGAACGCGTAGCTCCCGACCGACTTCAAGGTCTCCGGGACCACGAGCGTCTTCAGCTTCGAGCAGTTGGCGAAGGCCTTGGAGCCCACGGATTCCACGGACCCGAGGTCGAGATAGGTCAGGGTGGAGCTGCTGTAGTAAGCCTTGGGGCC
>JAFZXW010000162.1 GCA_017616575.1 Candidatus Methanomethylophilaceae archaeon | reverse complement strand
ATGACCACGAAGTTTCCTGCATTGTAGGACCGGAGTGTGGTGAAGTAATCTGCCGATTTTTTGTAGAACTCGACTTGGTCCACGTGATCCGTGTAGCCCCAGGAGTTCATGTAGAAGAAGTAGTCCTCGTTGTAGGCGGTTATCCATTCGTCCCCGCGGTTGAACTCTATGTAATTGTTGTCCATGTCCGTGCCGTCGAACGCGGACCTCGCCCCCGCCGCTATCGCCATGGGGACGTACGAGCCGTTGGAATGGTCTATGCAATTGGTCATGTATCCGCACATCACCGACTTGCGGTCGGAATCTGAGCCGAGCTTGGATATGATCTTGGCGTCTATGTCTTTAACCACGTCCTCTATGAACTGGACGTATTCGTTGGCGGCGTCCGCGAGGTTCAGGATGAACCCGAAGGTCCTCACCGCCGACATGGACCCCTTGAAGATCCCGAACTGGAGGTGGACCACCTGGATCCCGCTCTTCTCTATCTTGTTCTCGTTGGAGAGGGAGCTGCTGTAGGTCAGGATGACCTTGGGCTTCGTAGACAGGTTGGACAGCTTCTCCACGTCGACCATGTTGTAGCTGGTGTTCACGTTGACCTCGGTCTCGTAGAGGTACTCGAGCATCGTGGCGGCGCTCTGGCCGTTAGGATGCAAGGTGTATCCGTCCATGTACTGCAAGCCGCCTATGGCGACCATGGGTATGAGCACGAACTGATGGATGCCCATGAACGACGTCACCGGGTATCCGATCTTGGTAGGCCCGTCGGTCATGTCCTGATAATAGATGTCAGTCTTCTGGTGGTTTATCATCTTGTTTACTATGCTCAGGTCCGATGAGTCTATGACGCCGTCCTGGTTCGCGTCGGCGACTTTGGCGTAAGACTTGGAAGCTATCAGGACCTCAATGGCGGACGCGTCCGCAGAGTCCATCAGTCCGTCCTTGTTGGCGTTCCCGTAAATAAGCAAAACTCCGGACTCTTCGTCGAATTCGGAGTTGTCGATGGTCGGTTGGTCGGGCTTGTCGTTGTTCCCGCCTCCGCTGGCCGCCACTACGGCTATGGCCGCGGCAGCGACGATCAATACGGCCGCTACCGCTATTATCAGTATCTTACGATCCATTCGTTCATCTCTCCATCAATTCTCTTTCCTATGTTAATTCTCAGTGTCGGATTCCGCCCGGTCCTCGCACTCGTCGAGCGCCTGCTCCAGGATGCGAAGCTCTTCTTCCGTGGCATTCCAGTATCCGCGCCGGTTCGCCTCGTACAGCCTGTCAATCATGGACATCAGGGCCCAGTTGTTGTTCTCCATCAGCCTGTCCCTCATCCCCTTGTCGGCGATGTAGGTGGATTCCATATCGCTGAACACGCTCGACGAGACCGCCCCTGTGGTGGCCGCCAGGCCTACGACGTTCTCGAAACGGTCGTTTATGTGCTGGGCCCCGTGGTAATCCGTCTCCAGCATCGCGTCTATCCATTTTGGGTTCAGGAGGCGCGTGCGGACCCCGTGCTCTATCGACGTCCTGACATCCATGGTGCGGAGCCTGGGGCCGGCGGTGTCCGTGATGTACATAGCGGCCTTGGACCCCCGCGAGACCTCCACGGTCTTGCACAGGCCGCCGAAGAACTCGTAATAGTGGTCGAGGTCGATCAGCTCCCTCTCGACCATGTCCCTCATCTGCGTGACGACGTCCACGTTCCGGTGGTTGGACTCCATCAGCCCCGGGACGTCCCTGCCGCGGAATCTGAGGGAGTAGGCGTGCCCCATGTTCTTGGAGAATATGTCGGACAGGTCCTCCTCCCTCTCCCACGAGGCCGAGTTGACGGCGTCTGTGATGCCGCTTGTGCCGTACAGCCCTTCGCCGGGACCGAAAAGCCTGCAGACCGCGAGGTCCCTGGCGTCTTCCTCGGAAAGGCCCTGCTTCAGGAGGAAGGAGTAGTTGCGCCGGGTGTTCTTGGCGAAGCTGCTGGCCTCGTCAGGCTCGTCCAAGGCGTCCAGCACGGCGAACAGCTTGTTCAGGCCGGCGACTATGTTCGAGAACATGTCCCTGAAGAACCCGCAGATGGTGACTGTCACATCTATCCTGGGCCTTCCGAGCTCTTCCGGAGGGATAGGCACGAACCTCCTAGTCATGTCGCCCATGGTGGACGTCATCCTGAATCCGAGGAGGTGCAGGATCTCCCCCAGTGTGACCCCTTGGGTGCGGGACGTCTCCAGCCCCCACATGACTATCGCCACGGAGTTCGGATACCTCCCGCCGTTTTCTTTCCGATACATCTCGATGATGTTCTCCGCGGCTTCCGCTCCCCTGGCGAAGGCGGCCTCGCTGGGTATGGAGTTGGGGTCGAACTGGACCATGTTGTATCCGGTGGGCACTATCTCCGGGTTCCTCTGGAAGTCCCCTCCCAGCTTGACCCGCGTGTACTTCCCGTCCAAGGCCTCCAGGAGGTTCTTGACCTCGTGGCATTCCATGGCGTCGGAGTTAATGTGAGAGGCCAGCTCCAAGGATGCGATGGCGTCCGGGTCGCCTACGCAGGACTCGTGGACCTCTCCTGTGAGGATGTACTTCCTGTAGGCGATCTCGGCTGTCTCGGCTGCTTTAGGATCTCCCTTTTCTTCGAGAATTGATTCCAGAGGCCTGACAGTGCCGTGGGGGAAGCGCATGCATTGCAAGGCGAACTCTTCCGCCTCCTTCTCGTCGAAGCCCTTCCCGAAGATGTGGAAGCCTTGGGGTATGAGCGAAAGACGCATGTCGTCCAGCTCGTGCTCCAGGTCGTCTACGTCGGCGGGGAGCCTCATGGCCTCAGCCTTGGCAGTGATCGATTCTAGCACATTGGCGCTCCTCCCGGGATCGGCTATGAGGCTCTCGCGGTACTCCGCGATCATGCCTTCCAGCTCCGCAAGGTCTCCGTACAGGCCGCTCCTGACATACGGCGGCGACATGTAGCTGATGAGGCAGGCATGAGTGCGGCGCTTAGCGAGCATGGCCTCGGACGGGTTCCCCATGTAATACAGATAGAAATGGGGGGAGTCGCCCATTGCCAGGTCCGGGTAGCATCTGCCGGACATGGCGTTCTCCTTGCCGGGCAGGAACTCCACCGTACCGTGGGTCCCGATATGCACGACTGCGTCGGCTTTGAATACGTCCCT
>JAFZXW010000161.1 GCA_017616575.1 Candidatus Methanomethylophilaceae archaeon | reverse complement strand
CGAAATATCGCTATCCACATTACCCAATTCCTGCTCGATCAGTTTCAGACGTTCATCGATAAACACGGAGGTGCTCGCCATAATCTGGTTCTTGTCTTTCAGCCAGTTGTTGTTATAGACCGCGATCACCATGTTGATGAAGTCATCGGCTCTTTTGGGGGAAATGTCGCTCACCGACAGCACCATCACATCCGTCTTAGCAAGCCTTTCGACGGCGCCGCCGTCCTTCACCAGCACTCCGTGCCTGGAGAGGTTCCCGACCGCGGCCATGATGGCCGTAGGGGTGGCCATCACGAAGGCGCACGGGCAGAACACCACGGTCACCGACACCGCCCTGACGACGTCCCCGGTGGCAATCAGCGTCAAAGCGGCCACCGACAGCGACGCGACGACCATCCAGGTGGCCCACCTGTCCGCCTCCCTGACGATCCTGGACCCTCCGGGGTCCACAGACTCGATGAGCCTGGCCATCCTGCGGATGGACGATTCTTCCCCTACCCTTTCTGATACCATGTCGAAGGAGCCCTACATGTCGACGGTCCCGCCTGAGACGCGGTCTCCCGGTCCCTTGTACACCGGCATGGACTCCCCCGTGAGTACGGACTCGTCCACCGACGCCTCTCCGGCGAGGACGGTGCCGTCGGCCGGTATCGTCTCTCCGGCGAGGACGCGGACCTTGTCTCCAGGCAGGAGGCCCTCCGGGCCCACCATCAGCTCGGACCCGTCCTCGAGGACCTTCCTGGCGACGGCGGCCTTCATGGAGGACAGCTCCTCCAAGCCCTTCATGGCCTTTCTGGCGGTGGCGTCCTCGAGAAGGGCCCCGGCGGCCATTATCGTCGCCACCGTCCCGGCGGCCAGGACCTCGCCTATGGCGACGGAGGCCACGATGGCGATCGACACCAGCAGGTCGGCCTTGATGTCGCGTTCCAGGACGATAGCGCGGATTGCGCCGTACACTATCGGCGTCCCGCAGAGCGCCACAGCCGTCCATGCCGGGTCCATGGGGAGGTCCGTTGCGAAGCTCAGCACCAATGCGGCGGCAGAGACCGCCACGGCCGTTATGGCTGTGAAGATACTCATACCCTGTATAGGTATATTGGAGTATAAAAAAATCAACTTTATAGGAAGTATAGTTCAATCTCCATCCTCGTCTTATTTTCGAGAAATTCTCTATGGCCTTGCTGAAATCGGCGATCGTCTGGTCTGCGTCGCCGTGTTCGATACCTTCGCGGACGCAATGGTTAAGATGGCCTACGAGCACGATCTCGCCTACTTTATGGAGCGCCGATTTGGCGGCGTTTACCTGTGTCAGTATGTCTTCGCACGGTATGTCCTCGTCCACCATACGGTCGATGGCCTGGACCTGGCCGATGATCTTCTTCAGCCTTCTGTGCAGATTGTCGGAATCCATGCAGGACCTCATGTCGCTTCCTCCGTCGTGGATATGACCGCGTATGGGCGACCAGTAATAAATGGCTCCACGGGTGGATGTCCAGAAGCGATGTTCATCCTTCGTCATTGCAGATTTGGCGTTCGGGACGCCGATGTCGATTTGCGATCGGATATCATTGGGGATTCTCCACTGGAAAGGGGGCCTGTTAGCCATATTTTTATAGTATCGTTCGTTCCACCTAAGCGTGCCACTGTGGCTTAGGGGTATAGCGGCGGTTTCGTAAACCGCAGGCCGGGGGTTCGATCCCCTCCAGTGGCTCCATTCATGTCATCGCTTTCTTTTGGATTGCAATGTCGGCATGATTCTTTTTGTATTGCATTTATTATCGCAATAATCCAAGTCGTTGTTCATTTATAAATAAGGTGATTTTACAAGATATTAATTAATTTTAATCATTTATTAATAAATGGTTTAATTTAATTTTTATTAGTTCTATTTAATTTGTCGTACAAGGCCAGTATATAAAGACATGTCTAAATAATGGATATATGTTCCAATGATACGATAAGATGGCAGCGAACAAAAGCTACATTCTCATCGCGGTCGCGGCCGTGGCGCTGGTGGCCGTGATCTGCGCTACCGCCCTTTTCGTCGCCAACGACAACGGGCCTAAAGAGGTGGAGCCCACCGGCAACGTCAAGGTGTTCGGCAACGCCAACAACGACGACTACATAGATGACAAGGACGTGAGGCTCCTGGAGAACCTGGTGAGCTCCGGGGACTGGGACAAGGCCAAGTACCCCTACGCCGACGCTGACAACGACGGGCGCATAACCGTCTCCGACGTCAACCTGGTCCGCAGCATCGTCCAGGGGAAGAGCTGCAAGGTCAGCTACGTGGACATCTACGGCAGGACCGTCCAGGTCGACTACCCTGTAAGCCACAGCCGCATCGGCGTGTCGTACTGGCAGCAGGCCGAGCTGGCCACGCTCCTGGGATGCTGGAGCGACGTGGTCCTGGCTAGCGAGTCCACAACCTCGTCCAACTCCCACAGGTACGACACCAGCAACATCCAGAAGTCGTTCAAGGGCAGCAACATAACCACCGAGCTCATTCTGGAATGCGATTGCGACCTGGTCATAGCCAGCCAGGGCAAGAGCGACGTCGTGGACGCCGCGGCCGCCGCAGGCACCGGGGTCGTCCCGTTCTACGTCGACGTTTCCAAGAGCAGCACCTACGTCAGCACCGTGCTGACCCTCGGGGCCCTGATCAACGAGAACGAGAAGGCCAAGGCATACGCCGACTATGTCAACGGGCTCCTCGAGAAGCTGAGCAAGGGGATGCAGAAGGTCGACTCCAAGGCCAAGTCCGTCATTACCTTGATGTACGCCAACCAGTCCACGCGCTCCGACATCATAATAGAGTGCGAGGGCACCGGGGCGGCGGACATGATCGGGCTCATCAGCGACGTCTTCGACAGCCCGTCCAAGTCCACCAGCAACTACCGCCTGAACGTGGAGAAGGACTGGTTCATAGAGAACTGCGGGAAGGAGTTCGACTTCGTGATAATCCAGCAGGAGGGGACGGACACCAAGAAGGTGAACGACACCTACTACACCCCCGAGATGTACAACGAGAGGTTCGAGGAGGCGGTGACTTACTACGACAGGACCGCCGCCTACGCCTCCGGGCAGCTGCTCGGGACCACGTACTCGTACAACTCCTTCGGCGGGTTCGCCAACCTGATGTACCTTGCCTACCTCCTCTATCCCGACGTGTTCAGCGAGGAGGACGGGTGGAAGGCCCTCCAGGAGTACTTCGACAACTTCACGACCGCCAAGATCGACGTGAAGAAGCAGGGCGGCTGGTTCTACACCGGGACGGAGTACCACCAGTACAACGACCGCCTCGCCAAGTATTGAGAGGGGATCCTGTGGACCCGGACGGGCTGGTCGAAGAGGCGGTGAGGTCGTGGCTCAGCAAGGAGCGGACCGAGGCCGACGACCGGGACCTGTCCGAGTACCGCAGGTTCTCCCTCTCCAAACTCCTTTTCATCGCCGCCTGCGCCGTGATCGCGGTCGTGGTGTCGGGATACGCCATCTCCATAGGCGAGTACTCGATCTCTTTCCTGGACACCTACGTCCGCATCTGGGAGCATATCGTGGGCGACGTGACCAACGCCACCGACGATTACGTCGTATGGGAGCTTCGCCTCCCCCGCGTCATCGGAGGCCTTCTGGCCGGGTCCGCTTTGGCGGTCTGCGGTGTGGCCATGCAGAGCATGCTGAAGAACCCCCTGGCGGACACGTACACCACCGGCATATCGTCGGGGGCGTCGCTGGGGGCCACCTTGGCGGTCTGCGCCGGGTTCTCCTTCGCCAGCGGGCAGTACGCCATAGTGGTCAACGCGTTCCTGTTCTCCTTGATCCCGATGATGATGATTCTCGCCGTATCCAGGATGAACGGCTCGTCCGCGACCACGATAATCATGGCGGGGATCGCCGTGATGTACTTGTTCAACGCGTGCAACACGGTCCTGAAGCTCTGGGCGACGGACGAGGCCCTGGCCAACGTCTACAACTGGTCGGTGGGGTCGCTGACCGGCCTCTCATGGTCCGACGTGGCCGTCATGGCGGTGTTCGTGGTGCCGGGGACGGTGGCGGTGCAGCTGGTCTCCGACAGGATGAACAAGATGTCCATGGGGGACGAGAGCGCCCGCGCGCTGGGGGTGGACGTGGAGAAGTTCCGGCTGGCATGTCTGGCCGCGACATCCCTGGTGGCCGCCTCCGTGGTCTGCTTCACCGGCCTGATCGGATTCGTGGGGCTGGTTTGCCCGCACATCGCCCGCATCTTCATAGGGTCGGACAACAGGCTCCTGATCCCGGCGTCGGCGGCATGCGGGGCGGCCCTCCTGCTGGCGTCCGACGTGATAGGCAGGGTGGTCATCGCGCCCAACACGCTCCAGGTCGGGGTGGTCACGGCTTTCATCGGAGGGCCGATGTTCCTGTATCTGATCGTGAAGAACAAGCAGCCGAGGTGGCGACGTGCCCTCGATAGACGTCAGGTCGATGAGCTTCGGGTACGGCAAGGAGCCGGTCCTCCGCGACATCAACGTGTGCATCGAGGGCGCCGGACTCACCTGCATAATAGGCCCGAACGGCGTCGGGAAGTCGACCTTGGTGAAATGCATGAACGGCCTCCTGAAGCCGACTTCGGGGGAGGTCCTGGTCGACGGGCGCCCGGTGAAGGACTACACGGTCAAAGAGATCTCCCGGCTGATAGGCTACGTCCCGGCATCCGCCCAGCCGAGCTTCCCCATGTCGGTGGTCGATTCCATACTCATCGGCAGGGACTCGAAAAGCAAGTGGAGGATAGACCCGGAGGACGTGGCCGCCGCGTATCGCGCTCTCAGGACCATGAGGATGGAGGGCATGGCTCTGCGCGGGATAGGGGAGCTCTCCGCGGGGCAGATGCAGAAAGCCAATCTTTGCAGGGGCTTGGTGAGGGAGGCGGAGATACTGATACTGGACGAGCCCACGGCCAACCTGGATGTCAAGCATCAGCTGTTCGTCACCAACTTCCTCCAGGTGCTGGCCAGGGAGACCGGCGCGAGGGTGGTGATGATAAGCCATGACCTGAACATCGCGGCGAGGTTCGCGGACGAGGTTTTAGTCTTGAGGGAGCCTGGCGAGGTGGAGGCGTACGGCCCTCCGGCCGAGGTCGTCACCGAGGAGATGATCAGAAAGGTGTATTCGGTCCGTTCCAAGGTCGTGGACATGGAAGGCAGGCCGCATGTGATACCGAT
>JAFZXW010000160.1 GCA_017616575.1 Candidatus Methanomethylophilaceae archaeon | reverse complement strand
GATGACCACGACCAGGTCGACATCCATGTCCTGAAGCGGGACCCCTGGGAGGCCCATCTGCCTTGCAATGGCCTCGTCCACTGACACCTGGTGCCCCTTCAGGGCGTCCAGGACCTGCCGCGTGTACTCCACTGCGTTCGGTACGGAGGCGTTGGTGTACACGCCGTACCTGAGCCCCTCCTGCGGGAGGACGTCGCTCCTCATCACGAAGTCGAAGACCTTCCTGTCGCCGACCGCCAGGAAGTTGGACCTGCGGTCGAGGTCGAAAGGCATGTCCAGGGGGTTCCCGTCCAATCCGTAGACCTCCCCGCCGGCCTCCCTGAGTATCAGGACGCTGGCCGCGATGTCCACGATTCTGATGGCACGGGTGTAGCGCTCGGAATCCATGAAGTACCCGTCAGCCTCTCCCTCCGCGACTATGGCCATCTCCAGCGAGGCGCATCCCAGGGAACGGGAGGACTTCACCCTCCTCGCCAGCGCGTTCGAGTCCGGATGGGCGCTGTTCCCCTGGTATATCATCATGAACAGGTCGTCCAGGTCGGACTTGCGGACGCTCATCCTCTCGCCGTTTTTGTACGCTCCCTTCCCCTTCTCGGCGCACATGACGTCGCCGGTCGCCAGATTGCGGAGATAACCCAGGTAAAGGTCGGAAAGCGAAGACCTCCCGACCGCAAGCGAGACCGTGTAGTAGGGGACGGAAGCTATGGCGTTGGAGGTCCCGTCTATAGGGTCCATCACCAGCGTCTCCTCCGCGCCGTTGTCCACGAACCCGATCTCCTCGCTCAGGACGTTCACGGGAATCGAATTGCGCTGGATGTACATCATGGCGGCGTTCTCGGCGACCTTGTCTATCTGCGACGTCGGGGTCCCGTCGGCCCCCATGCACACTTTCAGGCCTCTTTCGGAGGCCGGGATCAGGGATATGGCCTCCTGGACGGCGTCGGCGATGAGAGACAGCGTCTCTAGGGTTATCATGACGCGGGCAATCACGTGCGGATAGATGGTTCTTGCTCCCGGCACGGGGAATCCCTTATACGGGACGCCCCCGATTCCCCGCCGTGGAACCATTGGATTTCTCCGGCGGCACGGTGTTCTCCGAGAGGGGGCGCCTCTACACGGCCTCCCTATGCCCCGGAAAAAGGATTTACGGCGAGAGGCTGACGGCGGTCCGCGGAACCGAATACCGGGAATGGGACCCGCGCAGGAGCAAGCTGTCCGCCTACCTCCACTGCGGAGGCAAGGAGTTCCCGTTCAAAAAGGACGGCAAGGTCCTGTACCTGGGGGCGTCCAGCGGGACCACCGCGTCCCATGTCGCGGACATCTGCCCGGAAGGGAAGGTCTTCTGCGTGGAGTTCGCCCAGAGGATGTTCAGGGACCTTGTGGGGACCTGCGAGACCCGGCCGAACATGATGCCCATACTCGGCGACGCCACCAAGCCGGAGGAGTACTCCATGTTCGTCGACTCCGCCGACGTCGTGTACCAAGACGTAGCGCAGAAGAGGCAGGCGGACATCGTCTGCAATAACATGGACGCCTTCGGCGCAGAGTTCGGGATGGTGGCCGTGAAGGCCCGCTCGGAGGACGTCGTCGCTCCGCCCGAGAAGGTGTTCGCCGCATCCGAGGACAGGATCCGCGAGAGAGGCTTCCAGATACTGGACGCCCGGCCGATAGAGCCCTACGAGAAGTCGCACGAGATGATCGTCTTCAGGAGGAGGGCATGAGGACCTCCTACGCCGTCGCGTTCCACGAGGGCCTCTTCCTAATGGTCTACAACGGGCGCCGCAGAGGATGGGAGATGCCGGGTGGCCATGTCGAGGAGGGAGAGACGTCCGCACAGGCGGCCGCCCGCGAGACCGAGGAGGAGTCCGGGTATTCGATAGAGGTCCTAGAGACCTTGGACATAGGGGAATGCGACGTCTGCGCCGCCGTGGTGACCGGCAGCACGGGAAAACCCTGTGAAATGGGGGCCGGGTTCTTCTCCGAGATACCGTCTCCGCTGTCTTTCGGCAGAGAGGAGTACGAGAGGACGATACCGTGGGCAAGGTCCGTCGTCGAGTCGAAAACCGTTTTAACCCCTCCGGCGGTTGATGTCCTCATGGATGAGCCGAACGAGAACGATATCGTAGAAGAAACCGTAGAGGAGACCGTCGAAGAGACCCCCGCGCCTGCAGCCGAAGATGCCTGCCAGGACGTTCCCGAAGATGGCTTCGCGGCTGTCAAGGAGAAGATCGATGCCTTGGACGGCAGGATCGAGGCCCTGGCGTCCGACATGGGCAGGCTCGGCTCCATGATGTCCGAGAGGATGATGTCCCACGAGATCCTGGCGCAGTTCGACAAGACCATGAAAGGAGAGCTCTCGGACGTGAAAAGCTCGTCCATACGTTCCCTTATGATAAAAGTCGCCAACGTCAGGGAGAGCGCCGCCACCTTGGCGGAGAAGATGCGCGTCAACAAGGAGAGCGTCACCGCCGACGACGCCATCGACGCGATAGACAACATCGGGGACATGCTTGAGGAGATCCTCCTGGTCAATGGAGCGGTCAGGTTCCGCGACGAGACCGGAACCCCTTACGAGTACCCGAAGCACAACAAGGCCAAGCTGGTGGACACCGACGACCCCTCCCTCAACAAGACCGTCGCGGAGGTCGTCAACTCCGGATACGTCCTCGACGACAGGATCCTCCTTCCGGAGAAGGTCAACGTGTACCGCTTCGTCGCCCCTCCCGAGAAGGAACGAGGTCGCAGCGGGTGTATCAGCCGGAAGTTGTTGTTGTCTTCCGAATCGACGAAGAACAGCTTCATGTACTTGGCGGGGGACTTCACGGTCACCGCCAGGTTGTATCCGCGGAGCTCCTGGGCGGGGATCTCCTCCAGAGTCTGGCCCAGGGTGCTCTTCAAGGGCATCGACCTGTCGGACCCCCT
>JAFZXW010000159.1 GCA_017616575.1 Candidatus Methanomethylophilaceae archaeon | reverse complement strand
CCTGTCCTCCCCGATCTGGACCTTCTCCGTCACGAGATAGACCCCCATGTACTCCCCGTTCAGGTAAAGGTCCACGAACTGGGCGGACGTGGTGTAATCCACCTCCAAGGCGTCGGCCACCGTGTACGCGAGATAGTTCCTGGCCATGCTCTTGTCCAGATAGTTGGCTATCAGGACCCAGGTCTTCGCGTACCCGTTCCCGAACAGGTCCATCTTCTTGTCGAACTTGATGGTGTACGGCTTCTTGGGCTGCTCCCAGGTCGAGTTCCCGCGCCCCTTGACGCCCGCATCCACGTCGGAGAGCGAATGATAATACGATTCGACCGTTATCTTGCAGGAGATGTAATCGTCCTTGGACGTCACATCGGTCCCGAAGGCGTCTATGTGCATGCACGGAAGGTACGTCTCCCCGTCGTCCTTGGGATGCTCCGCCGCGAGGAGGACCGCCGCCAGGGCCAAAACGAACATCAGGACCAAAGCCAGCTTGGCCGTCGAGGACTTCAATACATCAGCCCCCTGATAAACAACAGAGAGATTACACAGACCGATCCGGCCAAGACGGTCAAAGCGGTGGCCGCCGTCGCGACTTTGGCATGCTTCCCGCTTCTGAACGCCAACACGCACGCCAAGGCGCAGGCGGCCGAGAACGTCGCGCCGGACACTGCGTCCAGAAGGTTCAGGTAGTCCACCAGGCCGAGGGCGATCCCCGAGACCCCCAGCCAAAGCAAGGCCGTGCCTGCGGCCACGGATACGGCCAGCCGTACATCCCTCCAGAGGTTCCCGGAGCCGGATATGACGCCGAGGTCCATCAAAACCAAAGCGAGGCAGGCCGTCCCGACGAGAGCCAGGGTGCCGATGTAGATGCCTATGTACCCGGCATAGGTCAGGAGCACCATCACGACCGTCACCACGCCGGACACCGCCATCGGCAACCCGTCGGAGGATTTGGAGAACGCCGCGGCGGTCAGCGCCATGACGCCGAGCGCCAGCAAGGAGATGTGCGCGCCAAAGACGCTGAGGGAGTATGATTCCAGATCGTACGAGCTGGCCAAAGAGCATGCGATCATGCCGAGCAGCACGCCTGCTATCGCGGGAAGCCCGGCGCCCTCGGCCTTATCCCCTTTGAACTCCCACAGGACCGCCGCGATGATCGCGACGGCGGCTGCGACGGCGGCTGCCCACCACCACATCACCTCTCGAACATGATATGACGATAAAACAGTAACCGGCGCACGTCCGGCGACCGTGTCACAACATGATTAATAAAAACCTGCTCCCATGCTTGGATGTCATGACCAATATACTCTGCGAGATACTCGGGATGGAGAACCGCCCCGTCGCCATATACCGCCAGCCAGACCTCCCCGACGACGCCCGCATCCCCAGCGGGCACTGCACCGTTCCTTCCCTCTTCGTCCATTGCGCCAGGTTCGGAAGGAAATGCGCCTCCGACAGCAATCATTCTCCTTGCCACGGCTCGAAGAGCGGGTTCGGGTTCGGAGGGATATCCAACCGCCAGAACTCGGCCTGGTCCCTGTCCACCGTGCCGGAGAAGGAGAGAGCGACGCAGAAGCACAAGAGCTCGGGGCAGTCGTATTTCAAGACCCCGGAGATCGCCCTCATCCAGATAGGGCCCATCAAAGACTACGGGGACGGGACCGACGTCATAGTGTTCCAGGACGTCGACGAGGCGGAGGCCGAGGGGAAGCCGATAGAGGTCGTGGCCTTCCTCGTGGACCCGACGTCCCTGTCCGCCTTGACGCAGCTGGCGTCCTTCTCGAAGGAGACCCCGGGCCCGGCCGCCGTGATGCCGTACGGCCACGCCTGCCAGCAGATCTACGCCATACCGAGGGCCGAAGGCGAGTCGGACGACCCCCACGCCGTCGTAGGGATGACGGACATGTACGCCAGGAGGTTCATCCGCAGGGAGGAGATGTCCTTCGCGGTCCCCTACAAGCTCTACCGCCGCATGATCGAAGACATAGACGCGTCGTTCCTCAGGAAGGAGAAATATCTGGACAACCTGTCCTTATGCAAGCGCCCCACGCCTAAACGCAATTGAAACCCCGCCCGCAGGCGTTTCGTCCGCGCCCTGCGGCCCTTCATACAAAATTATTTATCTGCTCTACGGTTAGGGCGGGACGTTGGGCTCTTAGCTTAGCCAGGTAGAGCGCTCGGCTCATAACCGAGTGGCCGCCGGTTCGAACCCGGCAGGGCCCACCTACTCCTTATCCAGATCGCTCTTTTGAAATCCTATGATTCCGGGTTTTGAACCGTTTCAGGGGTGTTGGCCCAAACGGTTTGGGCTCGCTCCGAGAACGGGCCCAAACGGTTTGGGTCGTAAAGCGTTTCACTGACGACGTGTCGTCTGGTTCTTCATTATCCTCCTGATCACCTGGTCCTCGCTGTTCCTGGCGTAGTATCCCTCGGTGGTCTTGGTCGAGGAATGGCCCATGGCCACGGAGACGTCCTCTAGCCTGTTGCCGCCGTCCAGAGGCCTCTGGCCGAACGCCTTACGCCCGCCACAACTGGAAACGGACCCCTGGTTTCTTCTCTACACACATCGAAATGCCAAGGCAGACGATATTCCTTGGATGCCAGGGCAAGGCTCCCATCTACTTGCGAAAATGGAACTATCGCACGACTTGATACACAAAGAAACCCGCGTGCATATTCAGCCCCTAATCCTGGAAGGTATGAACGTGTACTTCACAGCCTCGTTCGGACTCAACGCTACAGGATTCGTGAACGGGTCTATGACCAGGTCCAGTCCCATGCGGACGGATAGCTCTACACAATCGACGTAATGTTGATGGAACACCATGGGATGAGCCTCCTGGAAACCCTTTGGCAACGCTGAGAGGCAAGAGAACAAAGGAATGGCCTTCCTGCCTTCGCTGTTGGTGATTACATAGAACTTGAACCTCAAGTCCTGCTTCATCTCCAGCTCGTCGCCGACTTTGAGATCGTCTGCGTCGTACACGTCGCTCAGAGGGACGGAAGGGTCACAGAACACCATGAATACGGAATCCCTCATCACTGAGTAGTAGTCGATCTCCTTGTGAGCCGATCCTCCGTTGTTCAGGTCGGCGGCTATCTCCCGCAGGAGAACGCCGTCGTCGTAAGCCTTGTCCAAACACACCCAGCCAGGATTCTCGGCCAGCCGTGCGAACTCCTTCTTGACCTGAGGGTCGACATACGAATAGTTCCATGCCTCCGAGGCCATGCGGCCGATGGCTTCGCGGAATTTTTTTTCATGGCCCTTGAATTGCGAATGAAAAAGCCTCCAATACTCATGGGGGTCGAACAACGGCCCCACGACTGCCGTGGCCCTGATGGACAGCTCGAACAATATTGCTGCCCGAGCCCCTTCCTCATCCTCAACATAATATCTTGCGAACTCGTCGTTGTAGCTGGACTTATGCAAATCTTTTATCAGAATCTACTTGAACTGATCTAAGCCCTCCGCAGAGTCTCTGGATCTGGCGGCATCCACGATGTCGTTGATCTCGAGACATATGCAGGCGAAAAGACGAATGAACGCATCGGCATACAGTTCGTAATCATCCAAGAGCTCGTATTCCGCATAAAGGCAGTCTGCGAATGCGATCGGATCCCCGCTGCTCATGACGGTGCGGTCATGGACTATCCTCCACATCAACGAAAACACCGGATCCTCATCGCCATCCGATCCCGAGGTCTGAGGGCAGCGGATGTGCGCCTCCATCAAAGATATCCCATGCCGTTCGAGAAGCTAGCACGAGCCCAGATATCCCCACCTGTCGCAATATGCCTCCCCCGAGGGGGTGGCACGGACAGGACCGGAGCGATCGATAAGGCCGGCTGATTCCAAGGCGTCCAATTCCTTGTCGATAGAATCACAGAACAGGCCCTCACGGAATTCAGGTCCATAATCGTCTCCCGCCGAAATCCTTAGCAGAAGCAGAGCGGCATGCGAGGGGACCTTGACCCCGTCATCCGTCATCAGACTTGAACGGAGGTAATACTTGAGCTGCCCCATCGTGTATCCGGTCTCTTCCTCGACATACTTATCAATGAATATGTCGAAAGTTTCGGGCGCGCAATCCCTCCACTCTACGCACATCCTGGCAAGCTCCCATTTGTTGCTGCAGCCCTTTCCTTTGAAATGGACGTTGAACGGAAACGGATGCAGGACTCTGTGGTTATGAAGAGCACGGACCTGATAATTGGCCGACAGGTCCTCCAGACCCTTTTCCGTAGGAACGTACACCGTCTCCGGGAACGCGTTTTGAATGTCCGATGCCGTCACCTCTTTCAAAGTACGTTCGATCAACGCCTCTTTCTTACCAGATGACTTTAGACCGAACGAAGAACGCAAATTCTTGATGTCTTGCGCCGTTTTTCTATTCAAAAGATTGCGGGGGTCGCGAGATTTCTTGATAAAACCTCTCTTCTCAAGAGAATCCAGCATGGCTGCCGGCTCATACACGTTGTAAGACAGCTCCCAATACATCGGGAAGTCGTCATCTCCGACGATGAAACGCGTACAAAGCGAGATCATCAGAGTCTCCTGCGGCAGCAGCCCGAATCCGTCTCTGAAGAGGACCTTCTCGTCCATATGGCTGACGTAACCGCTTTCTCCAGGAACATCCGGAAGGAACTGCATTCTATCGGCGTCGAGATACGAAGCATCCAGAGGATCGTTCTCTAAAAGCATCGTCTTCTGACTATTTCTGAGAGGAGGCGAGATTTCCTGGTCATAGAAGGCTGGCAGATTCCATCCTTTCTCAACATGCAGCCGTTCGACCTTTCTGACAGCTAACGTGCTCCCTTTGAGCAAGGCCTTGGCCAGATGCCTCAACGCCTCTTCCTTGCTGATGCTGGTGCCTATTCCATTCTCGCAGCACTCGCCTGCCTGGATCAACGCTGGGACATAGAGCAACGATGCGGATTTCTCGAACCACTCGAATGCTTTCTCGCCAGAACGCTCGACGCCGTGGCCGTGAAGATGACAGAGGCCGATAGCATGCATCGCATCGGGACGTCCTTCTCCTGCCAGTCTGAGAACAGCGGCGACCTTGTCAGACGATGTCCCGCCTTCGAGCAACGAGCACATCAGACGAGCATAGATGTCGCCCTGGTCGGCGAGGACGCCGAAGATGTCCTTGGCAATATCCGTCTTGCCCTTGGACAGAAGCTCTTCCGCAGCCGGCAAGGCGATGTGAGATGAGATTTCAAAAGGATTGACGACGCAGACTCCATCCAGAAGCCGGTCCACCTCATCTTCGGACATCTGGGACAAAGGCTCCTTCGCATTCAACTCGCAATAAGCTATCTCGTCACGGGCGAACTTCGACTCTTCATAGTTCAGGCTCTTGATGGACAACGCTGCGGCGACGTCATACTTCTTCCTCTCGGTGAACGTATAAGCAAT
>JAFZXW010000158.1 GCA_017616575.1 Candidatus Methanomethylophilaceae archaeon | reverse complement strand
GGGTTTTTCGGACTATTTGCCAAGAGATTTTCGATGATTCTGCCATGGGTTTTTCGGACTATTTGCCAAGAGATTTTCGATGATTCTGCCATGGGTTTTTCGGACTATTTGCCAAGAGATTTTCGGATGAAAACGGACAGGTGCAGATCGGTTCAATCGTCATTTTAGAAAAATTTATATAGAAAATCAAACATATACATGAGTAGTCAACCGATGGTTAACAACTAAGAGGTGAATAGATGGACATCGACGATCTGCTGTCCATAGTCGAGAACCCGACCCGCAGGCGGATACTTGAGGCGCTGGTGAACGGGCCCAGCTATCCCCTGAGGCTGTCAAAGGAGCTCGGGGTGAGCCAGCAGGCCGTGATGAAGAACCTGGTGCTGATGGAGCGCAACGGGATGGTCACAAGCTACCGCGAAAGCAGCAGCATGGGGCCGGACCGGACCGTCTACGTCCCCAGCGCGGCGTTCACCCTTGTGGTGGACATGCAGGGAGGGATGTTCTCGGTCAGGCTGCTTCCCGCCTGCGAGGACGAGGACGAACCCTTTTCCCCGATCAGGACGGAGGAGGCCATGGAACGCATAGCCGAGATAGATGCGGAGATCGAGGAACTCGAACGCCGCAGGTCGGAGCTGGTCCGCGAGCGCGGAAGGCTCCTGAGCGCGGTCGACGGAGCGGGAATGAAGACGGGGAGGGCGGAAATCCCTCCGAGAAGATGATAAGAAAGTGATTTCGATGGCAAACGAGAAGGCGATCAAAGTCGCGGAGCTCAAACCGGGAGAGACCGGAAGGGGAGTGGCGAGGCTCGACCCCGCCCTGATGGACGTCCTCGACATCAAGTTCGGGGACATCGTCCAGATCGACGGCAACAAGAAGACCGTCGTCAAGGTCCTGAGGGGAGGCCCGGAGGACGCCAACCGCGGCATAATAAGGATAGACGGGGCGACCAGGCGCAACGCCGGCGTCTCCATTGACGAGAGGGTGTCGATAAAGAAGGTCGCGGCCAAGAACGCCGAGAAGATAACCTTCGCCCCCACCGACCAGCTGAGGCTGCAGGGAGGAGAGGACTTCCTGAGGCAGAACTTCGAGGGGCGCGCGATCTCCAAAGGCGACACCATAACGCTGAACGTCATGGGCAACAGGATCGAGCTGGTGGTGACGTCGTTCTCCCCGTCCGGGGACGCGGTGATCATGTGCGGGACCACCCAGGTCAAGATCTCCGACAAGCCCGCCGCGGACAAGGGGGACGTGCCCAAAGTGTCCTACGACGACATCGGAGGCCTCGGGGACGCCGTCAAGAAGATCAGGGAGATGGTGGAGCTTCCCCTCAGGCACCCGGAGCTCTTCAAGAGGCTGGGGGTCGAGGCTCCGAAAGGCGTGCTCCTGCACGGGCCGCCGGGAACCGGGAAGACCATGCTGGCGAAGGCGGTGGCCGGGGAGACGAGCAGCAACTTCATCTCCATCGGAGGGCCGGAGATCGTGAGCAAGTTCTACGGGGAGTCCGAGGGCAAGCTCAGGGAGATCTTCAAGGAGGCAGAAGAGAACGCGCCTAGCATCATCTTCATCGACGAGATAGACTCGATAGCCCCGAAGAGGGACGAGGTCAACGGCGAGGAGGAGAGGCGCATAGTGGCCCAGCTGCTGTCGCTGATGGACGGCCTGAACTCCAGGGGGAAGGTCGTGGTCATAGGGGCGACGAACCGCCCCAACTCCATCGACGAGGCCCTGAGGAGACCGGGCAGGTTCGACAGGGAGATCGAGATAGGCATCCCGGACAGGGACGGCCGCCTGGAGATCCTGCAGATACACACCCGTGGCATGCCTCTGGACGAGGACGTAGACCTGAAGTGGCTCGCCGACAAGACCCACGGGTACGCCGGAGCGGACATATCCGCCCTGACCAAGGAGGCCGCCATGGCCGCGCTCAGGAGGGTGCTGCCGGACGTGGACCTCGAGGCCGAGGAAATCCCCAGGGAGGTGCTCAACAACATCCTGGTGACGAAGGACGACTTCAGGAACGCCCTGAAGGACATGCAGCCCTCGACCATGAGGGAGGTCCTAATCGAGAAGCCCAACGTGAGGTGGGAGGACATCGGGGCCCTGGAGGAGGCGAAGCAGGAGCTGAAGGAGGCAGTCGAATGGCCGCTGAAGTTCGGCAAGGTCTTCGACCACATGAACGCCAAGCCCCCGAAGGGGATCCTGCTGTACGGTCCCCCGGGAACCGGGAAGACGCTGCTCGCGAAGGCCGTGGCGACGGAGTCCGAGGCGAACTTCATCGCGGTGAAGGGCCCTGAGTTCCTCAACAAGTGGGTCGGGGAGTCCGAGAAGGCCGTGAGGGAGACGTTCAGGAAGGCCAGGCAGGCCTCTCCGTGCGTCGTCTTCATGGACGAGATAGACTCCATAGCGCCCGAGAGGGGGACCGGAGGGGACAGCAACGTCACCGAGAGGGTCATCTCCCAGATGCTGACCGAGATGGACGGGCTGGAGGGCCTGAACAACGTCGTGGTGATCGCCGCGACCAACCGGCCGGACATCATGGACCCGGCCCTGCTCAGGCCGGGCAGGTTCGACAAGTCCATCTACATCGGGCCGCCGGACAAGGAGTCCAGGAAGT
>JAFZXW010000157.1 GCA_017616575.1 Candidatus Methanomethylophilaceae archaeon | reverse complement strand
TTGCGTCCTTCTCGGACGACACGGAGCGCTCCAAGGTCTCCATGTCGTACTCCATGTATCCGAGCTTGGAGAGGGCGGAATCCGCGGCGACGGCACCCTCCTCTATTTGAATGTAGGTCCTGAAGTAATGGTCGGCGTAGAACGAGAGCAGCGGCCTCATGCCCCTGTCGAACTTGGCCAGCTCCCTCGCCAAGGAGCACATGAGTATCCTGAGTCCGCCCTCGTGGCACATGTACCCCCTGACCGGCTCGGACTGGTACCTGCGCCTGCATTTGACCGCATGGGCGCCGGCCAGCGGGGCGGTGTCGGTGGCGGTGACGGCCAATACTCCTTTCCGACGGCATCCGCGTATGGCGGACTGCACGAACGGCACCGGAGACCCGAAAGGATCGAGGTCCACGTAGTCGAAGGTCTCCTCAGCGAAGAGTGAATGCATGTTCCTGTTCGAGCTGACGCAGTTCGAAAGGGCGTTCAAGTCGATGTTCGCGTCGATGTAGGAGACGGCATCCGGGCTTATGTCGTTGGCCACGACGACAGTGCCAGGAACCTCGTTGGCTATCCTCACCGACCTTGATCCCGTGGCCGCCATGGCATCGGCGACCGAGAGCCCGCGTCCCAGCGCGCGCAATAACATCACGCTGACGTCGCGGTTGAAGGCCATCTGCTCGTTGAAGAAGACCGAGCCTTTGATAGAACCGGGGCCGTGGACGGAATGGTCCGACGGCACGAGGATGTCGGTGGACCCCTCTCTGATGAGGACTCCTGGCGGGATCAAACGTTCTCACCGTTGAGAAGGCGCACGACCTTGAAAGGCAGGATGTTCCTGTTGGCAGGGGTGACCTCGAGGATGCGGACGTCGTCCCTGCGCCTGATGTCTTGGAGAAGAGGGTTCCTCGACTTCTTGTGGAGGGTTATTATCATGGGCTTGTCGGCGTCCAGCGCCTCCTTCACAGCCTCGACGAAGGCCTCGCTCTCGACCTCCATCTTGCCGACCTCGTCGATGACTATGATGTCGCACTCCTCGAAGTCAGGCTCCTGGCCCTCCTCCGCCTTCCTGCAGGCGTTCCTGATGGCCTTGACCCCGACCTCCTCGAACTTGGTCAGGTCGACGCCGATCCTGCCGACCATGACCTTGCTCTCGATTTCGGTGCTGGCGAACTGGACCTTCTCGCCGGTCATGAGGTCCCTGACCGTGAACCCGGCGCGGCGCTTGCCCCTGACCGGGGATCTGTGGACGGCCTCCCTCGTGGACTCCTTCCTCTCCTCGGAGGAATGAGGCCGCTCCTCGTCGACGGGCTCGTTTATCATCCCCCCGAGGACTATGCCTTCCTCGCGGAGCATCTCTATTATACGAAGCAAGGCGTACGTCTTGTCCGAACCGGGCAGTCCGGTTATTCCAATCTTTATATCGGAGACCATCTTGACGCACCCTCTAGAACGTAGAGCGAGTATACCGTATGGCCAGCGCATTATTTAAGCTGTGCCACAGCTGGACAGCCTAGTGCAAACGGCGATCTCAGAGCTCTCTGACCGATGCGACGTACATCAGAGGGTATTTCAGGATCTCGTCATAGCGCATCTCCGCGGTCACCTCGCAGGAGCCGATCCTTATCCTTACCCTCGCGTCGATCATGTCCCCGCTCAAGGAGATGTAGGAGTATTTGTCCTTGTCCTCCGGGAATACAGACATGTCGATGCGGACCGTGGCGGAATAGGTGTAAGGCTGAACGCATATGGCTTCGGATATGGCCCTCTCGAGCCCCTAGACGGTGTTCGCGTTCACGGGAGTGCCGACGAACTGGTGGTATATGGTGGCCATCTTCACTCCGGCCTCGAAAATCGCCCTCTCGCGCTCGCTGCAGTTGAACCTGGATGCCGCAACCTGCTCCCTGTCTATCATGAGAGGGAGAATGGCCCGTGGAAGATTTAACACTACCCGCCGATGATCGAATCAGCCTCGGCATTGTTCAGCTGAAGAATTGTCCGATATCCTCGCCGGCGTCCTCGCAAAGCCTCTTCACGGCATCCCCTGTCTCCTTGCACTCCTTTCTCGCGTCGCAGGAGAAGAACGACACCCTGCGGAAGTCCCTCTCCGCGGAGTTCACCAGGTTGAAGTAGCCTATGTCTGCCATCCTGTCCCTGAGCTCCGATCCGGACAGCCAGCTCAGCGGCCCGGGGACGTCCGCGTGCGTCACAACTATGGCCAGCGGGACGTCGATCCTCATAGACGCGTCCATCCTGTTGAACTGGCGGTACCTTCCAACGAACACCCTGTAGGCGTCCAGGGCGGCGTCCGCGGGCCTGTCGCACGTAGGGTCCAGGACAAACGCCAAGGCGTCGCTGAACGCGTACTGGGGCTGCATGTCGGTCTCAATCTGCCCGGTGAAGAACGCGCCCCCGATGTCGTACATGTACAGAAGCCTGCATGTGGTCAGCCTGCCGGATTCCAGCTTCACGACATGCGGCTTCTGAAAAGATGCAGGCGTGGGGTCGCATGTTCCGGCGCGGTACGCCGCGAGTTCGGCCCCCTCCCATGCGTGGTATAGGCCTGCCTTGTCGGCCTTGCCGTTCCCGGAGGTGGATACGAGCCTTCCCGTGACGGAGTGGACGAAGCTGGTCTTCCCGGAGGACGGCGCCCCGGCGACAGACAAGACGAAAGGCTTGCCTTCCGCCGTCTCAAGCACAGAAGAGCACAGAGGACACGACTGGACGAGCCCCTTCCTGCCCCCCTTGGACCCGAAGCAAGGAAATGACGCCGTCTCCATCTCCACCGAGAATATGCCGTTCTTGCTCGGACGCAACCCCTCGATGGCGCTGGTGCCGACATCGTAGAACGGGCGGCCGGAGGCCCTTCCGCACTCGGGACAGACGAGGCGCTTCGTGTTGGTTCTGTACTGCCGCTTGTCCACGGCCTTCGCCACGGCCATGACGACGTAGTAGGCCGCGTCGACGAGCGCTAAATATGGGAACAGCAGCACCGTTGCAACGACGGTCACTACGAGGATGGGGAAGGTTATGGGGAATAACAAGAAACTGTACAAGAGCAGATAATATGCGAGGCTTTTGAACTCAGACGCCAGGCTCTCCCACATCTCGCTGAACCCAATGAACGGCACAGGGTATGTCTTCGACTCGGGGATGTTTTGCACCATGCCAAAGTCTCTACCCAAAGGGGTGAAACAAACAACGAGAAACCCGAAGCAGCCGATTATTGCGGGGACGGCCTTAAACGGCTCTATATCGTCAAATAAGAAGGTGATGGCCTTTAATGGGAAAAAAGACAGCAGGAACCCGAAGAAGGCGTATGCAGCCAGGCAGGCTGGGACGAGCGGAATGAAGAAAGCAAGATTCCAGACCGCCGAGTTCAGACTATTCACTGTGTATCACTCTCTTCGGATTCGTCGATTGTCGTCCTAGAGCTCTCCGTGGCTATGAACAGGCTTCCGGCCTTGTGCACCATGTATTCCCCGGTGGATACGTCGGCGAACAGGCGGCGGTGCTCCTCGTCACCGCTGTACAAGAAGCTCCTGCTGGACATCTCCCGGCGGCTGCCGTACCTCCGACCGGCTGGAACGATGCCGCCTTCTCCGATTTTATACTCTATACCGTCCACCAAACAGGAAGATCCGTCGAAGCTCCTCACGAACGGGATGCTATCACACTGGCCTAAAGGCCTCTCCATGACGCCGTCAGTCCCTTCAACCGTCAGTACGAAGAGCCCCTTGCGGTAGACGACCTTTGCTGCGGAGCCTCCGCAGGACATGAACGAGACCACCTCTCTGTCAGTGACCTTGAAACGGCCGTCCTCGAGCACGAACATCCTCTTGCCGCAGACGGCCCCCTGGCCCTCGCCCGAGAACCTGCACGTCCCCCACATCAGGTATCTGTCCCCGGAACGGAATATCTCGATCTCCTTCAGGGCGGACCCCAGGTCTGGATGGGCGTCTGGAGGCTCCTCCTCGTAGGTGAAAGGCACTTCGATGACGGTCTCGGCCGCATCCTCGGCCATGCCTAGGTGCAGCGTGGCCAGGATGACTTTGGTCCTTGCCCAGCCGACCTTCCTCTTCTTTATCCTGAGCAGCTTAGCGCCGTCCTCCAGCGGGGTTCTGGACACCATGGGGGGAGGCACCATAGACTCAGGATAAAGATGAGGAAAGTCGAACCTGTCCAGAACTATCGTGGAATCGCCTGTGGGAATGACGAAGGCCCCGCGTTCTTCAAGAGGGACGAACCTCTCGCATCCGGAAGGCACGCACGTCGCGTCCCTGGGGCTGCCGTAGGACTCTCTGGAGGCTCCGGTGAAATACCCTTTCCCGAACCTCTCCTCTCCGCGCCTGTAGTCTATTGCGATCCCGCCGTCGGCGTCGTGCGGCTCGGCGAGATATCCCTAGACGGGGGCGAAGGGGACGTTGACGGCCCTCTCCTCCCCGGACGGGCGGAGAAGCAGGTCGTAGTCCCGGATGCCGGTGCATACGATCCCGTCCGGACAGTGCGCCACCGTGACAGAATCCTCCCCGTGAGCAAGTATACGCCCTTTCAGGCATCTCTCCTCGTTCTTCGGATAGTTCGCTCCGGTGCTGACGTTCCATGCCTCTATCCTGCCGCTGTCGTCCTCCAGCGCCACGTACCTCCCGCCTCCGTAGGTGACGCATCTGAGGCGTTCGTTCATACGCATGCTCGGGCTGCTGTACAGCTGTCCTTCCGTCCCTTTGAGGTTGTAGCGGACCATGGACCCCGTGGAGGCGTCCATCATCCTGAGAAGCGCCCTCTCCGATCCGTCGTCGTCCTTCAGCCCGTTCGAGACCACCATGTACCTCCCGTCGTTCGACGAGACCACTATGCCGTCGGAGACCCTGTCCTCGACGACCGCCGTGCGGCTCCTCCTGAGGACGTCCTTCGAGATCCTGTACGACGTCAGCCTGCCCCCCGCCAAAATCACTGCCCTGCCGTTGGACACGGCGGCGGCACGGACGTCCTCGGCCGTTATCTCAGGCCATTCGTACTTCTTGAAGGACATGTCAGAATGGGACAGCATTCCGTACTCGCGACGCCCGAACATGCCTCCGCGCTCCCTGGTCTGGAGCTGGACGTCGCCGTTGGCGGACAGGAGGACGGCCTCCCACCCGCGGGGCACGTTCTCTAACCGACCCCTGTCGAAATTATCGGACGCCAAAGGGACTTTCTTCCAGTTCCTGATGGACCAGGACATGCGGCCGATATTCAGGGTCTCCGAATCCGGGAACGACAGATAGCCGCCGAGCCGATAGCGCCACTCGTCCAGAAAATGCTCGTCCAGCAGATCAATCCTTATAGACACGATCGGTCTCATCTCGCCGGCGACCAGTATGGTCACCGTCCTGTAATCCATGCAGGCGCAAAGGTCCCCTTTGGGAGAAATGACCAAATCATGGGCGGAGAACTGAGGGTGGCCGGAGACCTCCGGCTGGGAGATGAACCCGTGCGCCCTGCATAGCTCCGACAGCCTCTCTGCCAGCGGCTTCCCATCGGCGAGCGTCCTGTAGTGCTTCATTGCGAAATCCACCGAAGAGACTACAGCAAGAAACTCGACGTTCTGCAGGTCCGGCTCCTTGAATCTGTCCAGCGCCTCGGAAACGGCGCCATAGAACGAATCAGGGTCAAGCATCAGCTCTGTTATCGATTCCTTTTCCATGAATCCACACTCCGAAATGCGAGAGCACTGCAGCTTCGGCAGACTTGGAAAACGGAGAGGACCCTGACTGCATCGACGGCATCGAACGGACAGACAACGCGGACACGATGATTGGATTGAACCTGGTCATCCCTCTGACTCCCTTTCTGTTGCGGCTGCATGATAACAACCGCCACAGGGAGTTGGATGACCTCTAAGAAGAAGCCGGACTCCAATACGGTGTTCCGTGAATCGCAGATAGAAGAGAGATTTCCGCCGTATTTAATGCTTATCTTATACGGATTGCATGTGACCGCCCCTGCTAAATCACGGGGTCCGCAAGAAATCTGGACACACGTTCATTTTAGGCCGCGGCACCGAAGGGCGTCACGAACAGCGGTCAGTTGTACATGACGTCCTTCCTCAGGACTCCGGCCGGGATCAGGTTCTTGAGCTTGCCGTCGTTCACATCGACGGTCTTGAAAGCGATCATGACCAGGTTCTGGATCATCTTCGGTGAAGGGACATGGTCGTAATAGCTCTGGACGATCTTGAAGCATATCCTGGACTCATCGTCGGTCATGAAGAAGCTGCCATTGTTGATCGTGTTGTTGACGGTGTTCAGCTCGCCGATCATCTTATCCTTGAACGAGTCCGGGATCTCGAACATCAGGAAGCAGTAGATGTTCAGGGTGAGGTTGCCGTCGTCAGCGATGATGGCCATGTTTATCGGGAGGTCGTCCCCCATGGCGCCGAGGAATATGTTCCCATCGTCCTTGACGTCGTATTTGAGCTGGGAGTCTTTCAGCGCCCGCTCGACGTTCCTCAACACCGCTGAGCGACTTGGCCGGCCGAACATATCCAGACGTATATGCTGGTAGTCCTTAACGATGATGTTCAGGGCCTTCCGTCAAGGTCCACATACTCCCTCTCCTCCATCATGTTGATGTAGGCCGGGCGGAGGATCTTGTTGGACGTTATGAGCTCCTCCATGCGATGGGCGCTCCAGCCGACGATCCTCGCGATGGCGAATAAGGGCGTGTACAGCTCCCTAGGGATGTCCAGCATGTCGTAGACCAGGCCGCTGTAGAAGTCCACGTTGGCGCAGACGCCGGTGGTGCCTTTCCTGGACATGATCATCTCGGGCGCTATCTTCTCGATGATGCTGTACATGCCGAAGTCGGCCTGCCTCTGCTTCTCCACGGCCAGCTTCCCCACGAAAGACCTGAACACCTCCGCCCTGGGGTCGGAGAGGGTGTATATGGCGTGGCCCATGCCGTATATGAGGCCCTGATGGTCGAATGCCTTCTTGTCCAGGATGCGGGCCAGGTACCTGCGTATCTCCTTCTCGTCGCCGATGTCGGACACGTGCTTCCTGATGTCGTCCATCATGTCCATGACCTTCAGGTTGGCGCCGCCGTGCTTGGGACCCTTCAGGGAGGACATGGCGGCCGCGACGACGGCGTAGGTGTCGGACCCGCTGGAGGTCGTGACCCTGGTGGTGAAGGTGGAATTATTTCCCCCTCCATGCTCCATGTGCAGGACGAGGGCGAGGTCGAGGACGGTGGCCTCCAGATAAGTATAGGACTTGTCCGGCCTGAGCATCCTCAGGATGTTCTCGGCGGTGGACAGCCTGGGGTCGGGCCTGTGGATGTACATGCTCTCGTCGTTCAGATAATGGTTGTACGCGTGGTAGCTGTAGACGGTGAGCATCGGGAACACGCTGATGAGGTATATGCACTGCCTCATGACGTTCGGGAGGGAGTTGTCCATCGCCTTCTTGTCGTAGGACGCCAGGAAAAGGACGCTCCTGGTGATGGAGTTCATGATGTCCTTGCTGGCGGCGTTCATGATGACGTCCCTGGTGAACGTGACCGGAAGCTTGCGCTCGCTCGAAAGGTAGCTTTTGAACTCCTCCAGCTCGGAGACGTTGGGAAGCGACCCGAACAGCAGCAGGTAGACGACCTCCTCGAACCCGAACCTCTTATTGACGAACCCGTCGCAGATGTCCTTGATGTCGTATCCGCGGTAGCAGAGCTTCCCCTGGCACTGGACCTTGACACCGTTCTCCTTCCTGGAGCCGTCGACCTGGGACACGTGGGTGAGCCCGACCACGACCCCGTTGCCGTTGGAGTCGCGCAATCCCTTCTTGACATCGTATTTGGCATAAAGGTCGGGGGAGAAGACGTCGCTCTTGATGCAGAGTTCGCACTTCTTCTCGATGTAGTTCTTGTAGTCGCTGTTCATCGTCGACACCCGGCGGCCCGCCGAGAAGCGGAGGGTCTTGTCCAGGGGTTAGAAGCAATGGATATTTTAACAGTCCGAAAAAAGGGGCCCCCTGGAGGGGACCCCCAATGGTTTCAAGGAGACGGCAGGGTCTTAACGACGAGGTCGACGTCGCCCTCGATCTGGAGCTCGTACTCCGTCCCGAAATAGACTGCCTCGGAGCCCTCGTACCATCCTGCCAAGGCGTATCCGGCATCGGGAGTGGCTTTGATCTTGACAATCTGCTTGTCCTCGACGTAAACGTCAATCTTTGAACCCTTGTCGACTTCGTCCAGGTACAGCTTTCCGTTCTGTATGGAGACGGTCAGCCTGTGGACATCGTTCTTCTTCATGACGGCGCTGACGTTGACGTGATCGGTGCCCATAGTCACTGTTATCTGCTGATAGTCGCTGGTATCGCGGTCTATGATCCAATGGTCGAAGGAATATCCGTTGTCGGGGACCGCGACGAGGGTGTACTCCTCCCCCGCCGAGGCCACCGCCGAGTAAGAACTTCCACAGTCCTCGCCGTTCACCCTGACCGTGCCGTTCAGGACGACGACCTGGAGGGTGGAGTCCTCCATCGGGGCCATCTCGGCCACGGCCAGTATGTCCGAGGATCCCATGACGATCCTGAGGGACTGGTACTCCGCGCCGTATATCTTCCCGTTGACGTCCCATCTGGAGAACGTGTATCCGGGGCCGGGCGCTGCGTTGACGACCAGGTCCTCGCCCAGGTACAGCTTGGTCCTGTACTCGGAGCCGACGTTCACGCTGTTTATGATGAGCCCGCCGTTCGCCGCCTTGACCGTGACGTCCCTCAGGGTGCTCTCCACCACTGCGGAGACCGACATGTCCCCGGGGGCGGAGAAGGTGTACTCCGCCTTCGACGAGAGGACCCTGTCGCCGCTGACCCAGTACCTGAACGCGTACCCGTAGTCGGGCTTGGCCTTCAGGGTCACGCTCTGGCCCTCGCGGACCTCGATCACCGCGTGGGCGCCGACGTCCTCGCCGCCGTACTCGATCGTCCCGTCGTTTATGGAGACGGCGATGGAGCACATCGGCGCAGGCACGGCCTTGGCCGTCGCCACGATGTCGGACGAGACGCCCTTCACCGTGATCTTGGACTTGGAATACAGCTCTCCGTTCAGGATCCAACTGTCGAACACGAACCCCTCGGCGGGGACCGCCTCGAAGACCATCTCCCCTCCTTCCGGGACCGTTCCCTGATAGGAGCCGCCGCAGCTGACGCCGTCCACCACCAAGGTGGCGTTGATGGCCGTCAGGTCTACGTCGTAGACTGTCTTGGAGTATCTGGCCTCATAAGTGACGTCGGAGGTCCCCATGATGGCGTTGTAGTGCTCGGAAGTGGAGACGCAGCCGTCCCCGACGAACCATCCGACGAACCTGTACCCGTCCTCAGGAACCTGGGACAGGATCACGGAGACCCCTTCCTTGACCTCCATGCGGTCCGTCGCCTCCCCGTCCATGTACACGGTGCCGCCTTCGGCCACGACCCGCATCATATGGGACGGCGCGGACACGACCATGCCCACGACCTCCATGTCGTCCGACCCCGCCTTGATGGCCAGGCTCTTGGACTGGTACGTCATCCCCTCGTACATCCATCCGTCGAACAGGTATCCGGATGGTATCAAAACGGATACGGTCGCCGGGGCGCCTTCGGTCTCCAAGGTGACGATATACGTCGTGCCGACCTCTTTGGAGCCGACGAATATGCTTCCGTAATCGTCCGCGGCGGGCCCGGAAAGGACCAGCTTAACGGTGACCTTCACGGTGCCGTTAACCGCGGCCTCGGTGACGGCTTTGACGTCGACGTCCCCGTTCACGAAGAAGTCGCATACCGAGTCCTTGGACTGGAAAGTACCGCTCCATCCGGACACGGTGTACCCCTCGAGGGCGACCGCGTTGGCCTGGACGTGGGTCCCGATCTCCAGCCTCTCGTCGAAGCTCCCTCCGACGTTCCTTCCGTTCACGTATATGGCGCAGTCGTCCCCCGAGAGCCTGACCTGGTACTTCGCAGGCTCCGACACCGCCCTTATGGAGGCATCGGACGTTACGGAGTACTCCAGCCTGGGCTCGCTGGACAACAGGCTCCCGCCGATGTAATAACCGGTGAAAGTGTAGCCGTCGTCAGGCTGCGCCACTAAGACGACCTTGGTCCCTTCCGCGAAGCTACCGGAATAGGACACCACGGACGCGCCTCCGTCGACGGAGACCCTCGTGCTCTCAGTGTTGACTGACAGGGAATGCTGAGGTGTGGGCTTTGTTCCGATGACGAACGTTGAAAGCGAGTTGGTCCTGAAGACGACTTTGCCTCCGGAAACCGAGGAATCCAGCTTCGTGACTGCGCCGTTCTTGATGGAATATACCTGCACGTCCTCGGAGAACGACACCGGGACCTTCACCTCCACCCTGCTGTTCGGCTGCACCGGCTTGCCGCCGTTCTTCGCTCCGATGTCGTAGACCAGAGCGTCTTCCGGGTTCACG
>JAFZXW010000156.1 GCA_017616575.1 Candidatus Methanomethylophilaceae archaeon | reverse complement strand
TCTTCTAGAGACGCCCGTGCACCGGAGGGGAAGCCCAGATCGGTCCTGAACCCGAGGGCGGACAGGCTGCCGCCGACGACGGTCCTCCCGCTATATGCCTGGCTCTCCGCATTAAGGCTCAGGACCACCTGCCCGGTCCCGCCATTCCTGACGAAGGCGACACTATATCTCCCGTCCCCGTCGACGAATACTATGGACGCCCTCTCTGAGACCATGCGCAACGTGGCCTGATAATCGCCGGACACGCCCGACCCGGACGTCAACGCGTCGATGAGATCCGAAATGGAGCCGTACGCGGACAGGCCGGCCTCGGTGCGCCCCATGTCCACGTCCAACGTCCCGTCCCTTGCGGGGAGCCTCGCAAGCAGACTGTCGAAGGACATGGATATCGTAATAAGGCCGTTGCCCTCGTCGATCATCGTCATGTCGACGCCGGAGGCTTCGAAGACGCTGGAGCCGTCCTCGGATACCGAAGAAGATGACACGGACGCATGGACCCTGTCGCAGCTGTCCAAAATCTGCTGGACGCCGGCCGTCCCGGTTCTGGACAGCATGGTCCAAAGGCCTTTCAGATCCAATCCGTCCACACGGACAACAATGCCGCGGAAGTCCGCCGCAGACCTGGCCCCGTCCGAGGAGACCGACTCCGCCCTGACATGCTCCACCGACATGCCTACGTCCGCCACCAGGTCGGTGCCGACGGCCAGAGATTCCAAGACGATTCCCGTCGACTCTACCACGACCTTTTTTCCATCCTCCGTCCAAAAGACCGTGACACGGTATTCAGCATCCCTATCCAGAACGAAGGACAGACCTGTCAAGACCCGTTCCTCCGATCCGTCCTCCACCAATGCGGATTCCGCCGTGACAGCCACGCGCTTGATGACATCTGACAGTTCCGTCTTCCCGCCGTCGCCGGCCACGACCGAGTACAAGAAGGCCGAGAAGGCGTGAAGGTCGAGGTCGGCCTCCCATGTCACGTCGTCGAACGTCTCGCGGAAGACAGGCATATCCTCCTCAGACTTCTCGAAAACGACAGATCCGACAGTGGATCCGACGGACAGGACGCCATCGCTTATAGACGTCTCAAACCTCCCGAACCCTGAGGCCGCGGCCCTGTCTGACACCCCGCTCTCCTCATAGCGCACCACGGACTCGACGGAACCCACCGAGCATCCGCGGACATACAGGTGCCCAGCCCCTTCGTCCATCAAAAGGATGACGTCCAACGATTCGGAGGCGTCGTCGGACAAGACAGTAAAGACGCTTGTGCTGACCAGGGAGCCCCCATCGTACCTCTTGTCCTCCAGGACAAGGGAGGAGAACCCTAGGACGGCCTCGATGCCTCCAGAGGCCGCCTTGTACGTCACGGACAGGTCGTATGCCGAAAAGGACCTGTCCCCCCATCCCGCGTGTATCCCGCGGTCCGGGCCGGATGGCAGGAACGACATTGTGACGAGGCCCTCCTCGAGGACTTCGCTCTTGACCTCGACGTCCCCGTCGAAAACGTACGAGACGTCCGACCGGAACGGCGGTATTACCGAGCCTCCGATTTCGATGAGGGATCCGGCACCCACGTCTATGCGCCCTCCCGAGCACGATAACGTGAACGATCCCAGGGCGATCACCTTCGACCCTTGGCCGATCGACAGGACATGGCTTCCGACCGCTATCGTCGATCCGTCCGCAAGAACGATCTCGGACCCCGCCTCGAAGGACTCGTCCCCAGCGAGGACATGATCCCCCTCTATGACCACGGCAGTGCCGTCAGACCCCTGCACAGGGACGGCCACCGCCATCAGCGATACTATGAAAGCTGTCGCCAGAACCGCGCGCCAAAGTCTCATAGGTCTTTCCTCCTCCCAACCAGCAAGGTCGCCGTCGGGACCGCGACCGCGACGAATATGATTGCCCCGTACATCAAGCCCTGGGCGATCCCCTCGGCGTAAACCGTCGCTATCTCGTCGGTTAGACCGGGAAGCAGCCTGATCATATCCCTCAAAGGGGTTATCATCAGGACGGCCAAGGTGCTGTCCGTCGGCGGCTCGAAAGGCAATATGGAATTCCAATGCTCCACGACGGCGCTGATCTTCTCCGCCATATGGACATCCGTCACATACTGATAGAAATTGTAGCCAAGCCATAACGCCGCTGTGCGTATGAGTATGGCGAACCCCATGAACGCGCCGTTGTTGTCCTCTCCCGTCCTGTTCTGTATGCAAGCGTTGAGCATGGACACCAGGCACCCGTTGGCGAGCCCGAGCAGGAACAGGTGCCCGGCAAGCGCGAATGAAGGATCGTCCTCGCGCACAAGCAGCATCGAGAGCAAGGCTATAGGGGAGAGGACCGCGCTCAGAAGCAGCCATGGCAGGTGTCCGGTCCTGTCTATGGTCTTGGATATGGATATGGCGGTAACGGCGGCGCCCAGGACCAGGAGTATGAAATACGGAGCGGCCCCCAGCACCGACATCTGGTACGTGAAGAAGGCCACCTTCATCATCGCGCCCACGGCAGCCATGTCTATGACCCCCAGCAGGACTATGAATATCATCGAGGCCACGACGAGCCTGCTGTTGTTCACTTTGCGATGGAGGACCGACGAGGGGTTGACGACCTCCGCTACGGCAAATGCCAGAAGGAGCATCAGCAAGAACGCGGAGCCCATGACCCCCTCCGGCCCGTTCAGGTCCCAGTCGAGATACAGCTTCTGCAGAAACAGGACGAAGCACCCCGCCCAGACCGCCAGTATAAAGGCTCCGGGAACGTCCGCCTTCATCTTGCTCGGCTCTCCTCTAGAAAGGACCTGCAGGGACGGGAAAGTCACGATCGCCTGCAGGACCGCCATAGACCAAAACGTCAACTGCCATCCCATGCCGTCGATGACCGCCTTTCCCAGAAACACCCCCACCAGCATCCCCAAGCCGAATCCGAGAGACATTATCCCGTTCGCCATGTAGCGGAGCTTCCGGTCCTTGACATCATAGAAAATTTGCGCGATGCATGTGACTATGATCGCCCCGGTCCCCAGCCCTTGTATGAACCGGAACGCGAGAAACGAATCCATGCCCGTGCTCGTCGCGCAGGCGGCGGTTCCTGCGATAAACAGCAAGGAACCCGCCAGATACGGCCATTTCCTGCCGTATCTGTCTATGATGGTGGCGCACAGCCCCATCGCGGAGCACTCCCCGGCCACGAACATCGGGAATGCCCAGGCGTAACCCTTGCCCAAAAAGGAGCCCAGGTCTATCATCAGGTCCAAGGATATTATCTGGGTGAAGGCAGCCGGGACGCATACCACGAAAGTGCTAAACGACAACAGGCAGAGACCGGGCATGTTCCTCTTGAATTCCGCTTCCATCGCGACACGACCGGCTATAAAACGCGTGCGCACCTATTAATGCCATGGCAAGGGCTGTTCGGCCACCCCGCTCTCACCTTTAAATACCAATTATCCGTGGACGGCCTAAGATGCGCGCCGTCGACTGCAAACGTCCGGAAAATGCCCCCGAAGAGGCGATAGTGGTCAGAGGCCACGCCCTGGACAAGCAGCAAATGGCCGCCGTGGAGGACGGCTCCCCGACGCAGCTGGTCATCGCCGGCGCCGGGACCGGCAAGACCACGACCCTCATAGGGAAGGTGAAGCGCCTGGTGGAGAAGGACGGCGTCGACCCGAAAAGGATACTCCTGATATCGCTGACCAACAACTCCGTGGCGGACCTCAGGAAGGCCGTGGACTCCGAGTTCGGGGCGGGGTTCCCCGTGGACGTCATGACCATCCACGCCCTCGGGAACCGCATCCTCCGCAAGAAGCCGTGCATCGGGACGCGGAAATCGAAGCTCATAGGGCGCCTGTGCGACGAGCTCGTCCAGACCGACCGCAGGTCCGCGGAGGCGATGATGGTCTACATCGAAGGGCTGAGGCGCACGTCGTACTCCTACCTGTCCTACAACGGCAAGAGCATCGGGAACAGGGGCCTCCGCGCGATCGCCGACGCCCTTTTCAGGTGCGGGATCGACTGCCAGTACACCCGCCCCGTGTACTCCGAGACGGGGTCCAAGCCCGGGCACATCTCCGTTGACGACAGGAAGGGCCTGTCCTTCAAGATATACTCGGACGACCCGGCGGTATCCGCGGCTGCCAAGGACCCGGACGAGGCATGGGCGATATTGAAGTCGAAAGGAGTCAAAGCGAAGCCGGTCAACGTCAACGACCTCGCCTCCAACGTCATGCAGGCATGGGGGGAGAGGGTCCCGGAATCCCTCGGGAACCTGATATCCAGATGCAAATGCACCGGCATGAGCATCCGGGACCTCCTGCGCGCCAACGGGCGCAACGACACCGCCTCCCGCCCGGACGCCGAGACGAAGGTCCGCCTGCTGGACAAGGTGTGGGACATGTACTCCATGGCCTGCGCCGAGGAGGACCTGGCTGATTACGAGGACATGGTCATCCAGTCCGCCGGGATCGTCCGCAGGGGAGGGCACCCGGGGAAGCGCTACGACGCCGTTCTGATAGACGAGTACCAGGACGTCTCCAGGATACTCGTGGACCTGGTCATGGCCCTGAGGGGCGTCATGGGCTTCAGGCTGTTCTGCGTCGGGGACGACTGGCAGAGCATCTACTCCTTCAGCGGAGGGGACATCTGGCAGATGTTCGACTTCGAGAAGATATGGAAGGACTGGGGCCCGATCAAAGTGTCCAGGATCGAGAGGACGTACAGGTCCCCGAAGCAGATAGTCGACATGGCCGGGCGCTTCGTGTCCAAGAACCCCTCCCAGCTGAAGAAGAACGTGAAGGGGCTGCCGTCCCCCAGGTCCCCGCCGGTGCAGCTGCTGACGGTGTCCGGGGACAAGGACATAGCCAAGATGATAGCCAACCGCCTGGAACGCATAGAGGGGGAAGCCTCCGTGTTCATCATAGGAAGGACGCGCAAGGACCTTTACGTCCTGGGATACGGGGACGGGCCTTTCGCATTCTCTTCCGGGGACAGGGAGTCCGGGTCGACGGAC
>JAFZXW010000155.1 GCA_017616575.1 Candidatus Methanomethylophilaceae archaeon | reverse complement strand
TTGCCGTTCAGCAGCACCTTCCCGGAGTCGGGCTTGAGCAGGCGGTTGATGCACTTGACCAGCATCGACTTGCCGACACCGTTTGGCCCGATGATGCACACTAGGCCGGGCCGGTCCAGCTTCAGGTTTATGTCATGAAGTATCAGCTTGTCCTTCGAGTACCCGAAACACACGTCCTTGAACTCAACCTCCATGCAATCATCCCCATATGCGCGACTTCTTGCGCATGATCAGCCACAGGAATATGGGCCCTCCCAGGAACGCCATGATGACCCCCACGGGAAGCACCGACGGGGCTATGATCGTCCGCCCAGGAGGTCGGCGCAGACCAGCAACGCGGCGCCCAGCGCGGCCGACGCCGGGATCAAGTACCTGTTGTCGGGCCCCACGAACATCCTGGAAATGTGCGGCGCTACCAGCCCCACGAAGCCTATCAGCCCCGTGAAGCTCACTATTGCGGCCGTCATCAGAGAGACCACCAGCAGATTGACCATGCGCATCTGGTTCACGTTCATCCCCAGGGCGCGGGCGCTGTCGCCCCCGGTGGACAGCACGTTCAGCTTCCGGGACAGCAGCTGCATGGCTATCAGCCCGGCTGCGGTGACCCCGCACATGAGCGGGATCTCGTTCCACTTGTTCTTCGCGACGGACCCGACCTGCCACTCGTACACGGCGTCCATGTCGCTGGGATCGGCCCAAAGCATCATGACGGTGGTGCACGCGTTGAACACGTACATCACCGCGATGCCGGCCATGATCATCGTCGTTGGCGAGGACTTCCTCAGCCTGGACACGGTCAGGATCGTGAACATCGGTATCAGAGAGAATACGAAGGCATTGACGACTATGGCGTACTTCCCGGTGGCTATCGTCAGGCCCAGGGTCATGGCCATGGTGGCGCCGAACGACGCGCCGGAGGATATCCCGGTGGTGTACGGCTCGGCCAGGGGGTTCAGGAGCGTGCTCTGCATCACCACCCCGGCCACCGCCAAGGCCGCGCCGGCTATGATCGCGACGACCACCCTTGGAAGGCGGAGCGTGACCACTATGTAGTCCATGTCCTGGTTCTTGATGTTGCCAGTGATATGGTCCCATATTATGGTGTACACGTCCACCACGCTCAGGTCGTAGGCCCCCCGGGTAACCGCGACCGCGGCCACCACGGCGGCAACCACGAGGCATATCGCGATGAAAGCCCACTTCCTGAGCTGGAACCTGCGGTTTTCCAAACGGCGGGCCGTCGCAAACCAGTCATGCAATCAATTCAGACGTTCAAATCTGTCTAAAGCTGAAAAAGCCCTAACTGAAGTTGAGGTTGCGCTCACAACCGTGATATACCTGTTAGTCATCTTTAATCCGGATTATATATCCAAGTGATTCGATGGATAAAAAGGTTGCAATTATAGCAGCGGTGGTCGCTATAGTGATTATAGCGGCGGCCGCCATTATTATCCTCAACAACGGCAACTCCGAGGACAAGAAGTCCATAACCGACGTTGCCGTCGACAACAACGGAAAACTCTCCGACACCACCATCCAGCAGGGGATCAACGGCGCCACCGGAAGCGACCTGCCCGTCACCATCAACAACGCCGGATCGAACTCCGCCACGGTGAAGATCAACGCCTCCGGGTTCAAGAAACTGGCAGATTCCTCGAAGACTCTCACTTTGATCAACGGCGACAAGAAGGTGACTTTCTCCAAAGAGGCCCTCAGGTCCTTGGGAGCCGCCTCCGGCGAGCTTACCGTCGATTTCAACGCCTACACCGACTCCAGCTCCATCACGAGGATCATCGGGAACGACTACACCGAGGCCCGCGCCCTGGCGTCCGTGTCCGTGAAGGACTCCAGCGGAAAGGCCGTGAGCGCCGACAAGGTCAGCTTCAACGTGCCTTACAAGCTCGACAAGAAGGAAGCCGAGACCGCCGACAAGGCAGTCCAGTGGGACGGATCCATGAAGAGCTCCAAGGCCTCCTACAGCAACGGCGTCGCCACCATCTCCGGGAAGACCAACGAGAACGTGTGCCTCGCCTTCATGTCCCCCGAGGACGCCAAGTACTACCCCATAACCTACACCACCATGATCGCCAACGTCCCGGTCGAGCAGACCGTCACCCACAAGCCCACGAAGGTCGTCACCGTCTGGGACTCCGCTCTCGAGCTCGCGCTTCTCTTCGGCCTCAAGGACGACATCGTCTTCGCCTGGGCCGCCGACGACTACGACTGCCTCAACCCCAGCGTGCAGAACGACTACGACGCCGTCAAGAAGACCACCGGCGCCCAGAGCGCCTTGGCGGGATACGTGGAGAACGTCCGCGCTCTGGAACCCGAGTTCATCCTCGGATGGTCCTCGACCTTCACCGCGAACAACCAGGCGGTCCTCGCCACCGCGGAGGAGATCAACAACTGGGGCGCCGTGTGCCAGGTGTGCAACCGTCCCTCCGGCTCGCTGAACGACTACTACACGATCATCGAGAACATCGGAAAGGTCTTCAACGACAAGGAGACGGCCGACAAGCTCATCAACGAGTTCAAGGGCTCCACCGAGAAGTTCCAGAAGAAGCTCGCGGACGCCGGCATCACCGAGGACAAGAAGCACACCGCGGTCATCCTCGAGACCGGATACGGAGACAGCAAGACCAACGCGTTCGTCTACGGGGCGAGCTTCCTCACCGGTGACCTCATCACCCAGGCCGGAGGAATCAACCTCTTCACCGGCTCCATGGAGATGAAGGGCGCCGAGGACATCCTCAACGTCTGCCTCCCCGACGGCGTCGACAAGATCGACACATCATCCTGTTCGACAGCAACAACGGCAACTTCGACAAGACGGTCGCGGACTTCAAGGCGACGCCCGCCTACGCGACCCTCGGAAAATCCGCCGACGTGTACGCCCTGTCGTTCGCACAGCTCTACATGGGCGGCGTCATGCAGTCCGACATACTCGAGGTCATCTTCGGGATGCTGTATCCCGAACTGGCCTGAGACAAACGAGGGGCCCAGCCCCTCCCTTTACCTGAGGTCCACATGAACTACGTCAAGGAACGTTTGGGCAGGTTGTCGACCATATCCCTCATCGCCGTGCTGGCCGTGGGGCTCATGGCGGCGATGGTGGCCGGACTCTCGATCGGAAACTATTACATCGAATTCTGGGACGTCTGGAACATCGTGGTAGACAACATCGTCTACAAGCTGAGCTTCGGCCACATCGTGCTTGGAGACCCCGACTACTGGGGCGAGGGCGTGAAGTACGACATCGTGATGAGCATACGTTCCCCGCGCGTCGTGATGGCCGCCGTCATCGGCGCCTGCCTGGCGATGTCCGGAGTCGTGATGCAGGCGACCGTCCAGAACCCTCTGGCGGACCCGTACATCCTGGGGATGTCCTCGGGCGCGTCGCTGGGAGCGACGGTCAGCATCGCCGTCGGTCTCTCCGGGTTCCTCGGAGCGGCCTTGGGGAACTACGGGATTGCGACCATGGCCTTCATCGGGTCCTTCGGGTCGGCGCTGTTCGTGCTGGGGCTGTCCTCGGCCGGAGGGCGCACCACAAGCGTGAAACTGGTGCTGTCGGGAACCATAGTGGCCAGCCTGGTCGGCGCCATATCCAACCTCATAGTCGTGTTCTTCGCCGACAAGGACGAGATGCAGGAGATCTCCTTCTGGCTGATGGGGTCCTTCGCGGGCACCACCTGGTCCAAGATCATCATACCCCTTGCGGCTTTCATCATATGCTCGGTGGTGTTCACCACGCAGATACGCCACCTCAACACCATGCTCACCGGCGACGACGTCGCCACCACCCTGGGGATAGACCTGTCCAAGAAGAGGAGGCTGTTCGTCCTGTTCACGTCGCTGCTCACCGGGACGGCGGTCTGCTTCTGCGGGATGATAGGGTTCGTCGGGCTGATCATCCCCCACATTGTGAGGGGGCTGACCGGGAACAACCATTGGAAGCTCCTCCCCGTGGCATGCGTCGTGGGGGCGCTGTTCCTGGTCGTGTGCGACATATTGTGCCGCGTGATGGTCCCGGGGAACGAGCTGCCCATAGGGATACTGACCGCGTTCTGCGGAGCCCCCGTGTTCGCCTACATCCTGATAAAAAGGACGTACTCCTTCGGAGGCAGCTGAATGATAGACATCCACGACCTCGAGATAACCCTGGGGCACAAGAACATCATCAAAAAGGTGGACGTCCACGTCGGCGAGAACGAGTTCGTGGGGCTGATAGGTCCCAACGGAAGCGGGAAGTCCACCATGCTCAAGGCCGTCTACCGCGTGATCTCGAAGTACGAGGGCGACATAATGGTCATGGGCGACGAGCTCAAGCGCATGACGATCCACGAGAGCGCCCTCAGGACCTCCGTCGTGCCGCAGCACACTTACTCCCCGTTCGACTTCAAGGTCATAGACGTCGTGCTGATGGGCCGCTCCCCGCATAAGAAGTCCATGGAGTTCGACAACGCCGAGGACAGGGCCATAGCCACCGAGGCCCTGAAGAAGGTGGACATGTTCGAGTTCGCCGACAGGAGCTTTTTCACCCTCTCCGGCGGGGAGCAGCAGAGGATCGTCCTCGCCAGGGCCATGGCCCAGCAGACCCCCTGCATGATGCTGGACGAGCCGACGAACCATCTGGACATCAAATACCAGCTGCAGCTCATGGACGTGGTCAAGAGCCTCGGCCTGACCGTCCTGGCCGCGCTGCACGACCTGAACATCGCTGCCGAGTACTGCGACAAGCTGTACCTGCTCAAAAACGGGGAGGTGTACGCCTATGGGACCCCGGAGGAGGTCCTCACCCCCAAGAACATCATGGCCGTATACGGCGCCGAGGCGATCGTGACCAGGAGCAGCAACACCGGGTTCCTCCACATCGAATACGTGTCAAACCACGCGAAGACCGCCAGGGGCGAGAAGACGCGACCTGGATGGAAGGAGCCTCGATTTTTCAAAACCCGCACGGCCTCCGCGGACGCCGTCGGTTCTCGAAGGCCCGGGAGGCCCCCGGGCGCCTTCGTTCTCATAGCTTTTTGAAGGGGTGCGGTCCGGACGCGTGCGCTGCGGCCGCCGATTGTGGAATCGCAGAACGGATGGCCCCATCACGCCCACCGGACGGCGCAAGATTAAGGACGCGGAAGCGTTACGGAACACGCTGTTCCATTATTGACAGGAGCCGGCGATGATCTTCAAATACTTCACCAGGAAGGACTGGGCTTACGTCGCCCTCTGCACCGCCTGCATCGTGTTCCAGGTGTACCTGGACCTGAAGATCCCGGAGTACATGAACGACATCACGTACGCAATCCAGACCGGCGGAGGGTCGGACCTCGTCGCCGAGAAGGGATACGAGATGGCCGCCTGCGCCCTGCTGAGCCTGGCCGCCGCGGTAAGCGCTGGGTTCTTCGCGGCGAGGTTCTCCGCGTCGTACGTCCGCACCCTCCGGCTGAGGATGTTCGCCAGGGTGCAGAAGCTGTCCTCGCAGGACATGTCCGAGATCTCCGCCGCGTCGCTGGTCACCAGGAGCACCAACGACCCGTACCAGCTGCAGAACTTCTTCGGGAGGAGCCTGCAGATAATAATCAAGTCCCCCGTGCTGGCCACCTGGGCGATACTGAAGATCTCCGGCGGCAGCTGGGAGTGGACGGCGATAACCGCCGCGGGGGTGCTGGTGATTACATGCACCATAGCCGTCGTGATGTGGTCGGTGATGGGCTTCATCAAGAAGGTCCAATGGCTTAAGGACGACGTCAACCGGGAGGTGCGCGAGAACCTCCTGGGCTCCAAGGTCATACGCGCCTACAACGCCGAAGACTACCGCGAGAGGAGGTTCGACGAGGCCAGCGACGCCCTCCTCCAGAACAGCGTCCATCTGTTCGGACGGATGGCCCCCCTGAGCGGGGTGTCCAACATGGTGATCAACCTGATGACCATCGGGATATACTGGACCGGCGCCCTGATGATATCCGACGTCTCCGACCCGGACTCCAGGTTCCGCCTGTTCTCGGACATGGTCGTGTTCTCGTCGTACGCGCTGCAGATCATGACCGCGTTCATGATGATGATCGGGATCATCCGCGGGTTCCCTGGCGCCAAGGTCGCATACGGCAGGATAACCGAGGTCATCGAGAGGGGGATAAGCGTCCCGGAAGGGGGGTTCTCCGGCGAGACGCCACTGAAAGGGGAGATAGAGTTCAGGAACGTGACGTTCACGTACCCGGGGAGGACCTCCCCCGCCCTGGAGGACGTCAGCTTCAAGATAACAGAAGGGCAGACGCTGGCCGTGCTCGGCTCCACCGGAAGCGGGAAGAGCACCCTGCTCCGGCTCATCCTCAGGCAATACGACCCGGACTCCGGGCAGGTGCTGGTGGACGGGAAGGACGTCAAGGAGTACACCAGGAAGGCGCTGTACTCCCGCATAGGGTATGTGCCGCAGACGCCGGTCATATTCACCGGGTCCGTCGAATACAACGTCAACTACGGCGAGACGTCCTCGTCTAGGGACATGGACGACGTCATGCGCGCGCTGAGGATAGCCCAGGCGGAGGACTTCGTGTCCAGGCTCCCGGAGGGGACGGACACCGTCCTATCCCAGTACGGAAGGAACGTCTCCGGGGGGCAGAAGCAAAGGATAGCTATCGCCCGCGCCATCTGCAAGGACCCGGAGGCCGTGATCCTCGACGATTCGTTCTCGGCACTCGACTTCAAGACCGACAAGGCGCTCCGCCGCGCGATGGCAGAGTCCATGGCCGGGACCACCAAGGTCATAGTGGCCCAGAGGGTCGGGACCGTGATGGACGCCGACCTGATTCTCGTTCTAGACCAGGGGAAGGTTGTCGGGGCCGGGACCCACGAGGAGCTCATGAGGTCCTGCAGGCCGTACATCGACACCGCCAAGGCCCAGCTGGAGGCGCGCCGATGCCGCCCGGAGGCCCCAGCTGGACCACGATGGAGAAGCCCAAGAGCCTTTGGGGGACCCTCGCCGCGCTATTGCGCTACATCGGGGAGTACAGATGGCACATAATCGCCGGGATCGTCTTCTCACTCGTGTCCTCGGCCGCGCTACTCATCGCGCCCCAGTACCTGGCTGTGATGACCGACGGCATCTCGGACGGGATATCCTCCGGGACGGCGGACCTCGCCCTGATAGGAGGCGCCGGGGCCGTCCTCGTCCTGCTCTACGTCATGAGCATGGTATTCTCCACCCTGCAGAACTACGTCGTGCCCCGCGCGTCCGAGCTGAACGGCGACGCCATGCGCAGGGACCTGTCGAAGAAGGCGTTCCGCATCCCGCTGAGGGCCCTGGACAGGATGAGCACTGGCAACGTGATGAGCCTGTTCACCAACGACACCGACACCATCCGCACCCAGTCCGCCGAATGCATCTGCGACACCGTCACCGCGCTGACCATGATGGTCGGATCCGTCGTCATGATGATGCTGACCAACAGCACCCTCGCAATAGTCTCCATAATCCCCGTGGCGGCCGGGTTCGCGGTCATGCTGACCATAATCAAGAGGTCGCAGGGGTACTTCGTCGCCCAGGCCAGGAGCCTCGGCCAGATGAACGCCCTGGTGGAGGAGCTCTACTACGGGATGGACATCGTCAACACCTACAACGACGGGGAGCGCGCCATGGCAAGGTTCGAGGAGATTAACGAGAGCCTCTACAGGAGCGCGTTCAGGACCAGGTTCGCGACCGGCCTCATGCCTCGCGTGATGGACCTCGTCTCCAACCTGGGCTATGTGCTGGTGTGCGTCTTCGGGTCCATGATGATCCTC
>JAFZXW010000154.1 GCA_017616575.1 Candidatus Methanomethylophilaceae archaeon | reverse complement strand
CGAGGTCAACCTGCTGGACGACCACATCATCGACCTCCTCTTGGATTCCGCCGCCATGGGTGTCAACTACATCGAGAGGGAGGGGGTCTCGTTCTCCCATCCCGCCAAGTTCGTCCTGGTCGGAAGCATGAATCCTGAGGAGGGAAGCCTTAGGCCTCAGCTCCTGGACCGTTTCGGGCTCAGCGTCGACGTGGAGGGGGACAAGGACGTGGACGTCAGGATGGAGGTCATCAAGCGCAGGATGAAGTTCGACGCCGACCCCGAGGGGTACATCGCGTCCTGCCAGGCCGACATCGACGCCATCCGCGAGAAGATAGTCGCGGCCCGCGAGCTCCTTCCCAAGGTCGTCCTCGACGACAAGATCATACACGACATAGTCTACACGTGCATCCACTTCAAGATGGAAGGGCACAGGGCCGACATCACGATGATGAGGGCCGCCAAGGCTAACGCCGCCCTCGACGGAAGGACCGAGGTCACCAAGGAGGACCTCCGCGCCGTCGCCCCCCTGGTCCTGAGCCACCGCCTCAAGAAGCGCGCGTTCGAAGAGGTCGCCTTCGACATGAAGGAGCTGGACCTATGTCTGGGCCTTTGACGCAATATCCGTTCTCGGCAGTATACGGGATGGAGAAGGTCAAAAGGGCGCTCATGTGCGCCATGGTCAACCCTCACGTCAAGACGGTGCTGATCATAGGGGCCTCGGGGACCGGCAAGACGCTCGTCGCGCGCTCCCTGGGGAGGATATCCGGGAAACACATCGTCAACGTCCCGCTCAACGTGACCGACGAGCAGCTCTTCGGCTGCCTGGACATAGAATGCGCCATCAAAGAAGGGAAGATGGAGCTGCAGGAGGGGCTTCTGAAGCGCGCCGACGGCAACATCCTCTACATGGACGACGTCAATCTCTTCGAGCACAGGATGATCAACGGCGTGATCGAGGCGGTTCTCTCCGGGAAGGTTAAAATCGAAAGGGAGAACATGTCGACCTCGTACGAGGTAGACACCGTCCTCGTCGCCACCATGAACGTCCACGACTCGTATCTGAGCCCGGCTGTTCTGGACCACTTCGACATCTGCGTAGAAGCCGACTACCCTGACGACATAGAAGGACGGACGGAGATCCTCCGTCGCAGCCTGGCCTTCGACGAGGACCCAGACGCTTTCGCGGATTCCTATGCGGGAGAGGAGGAAAAGGTGTCGGAAACCATCCGTCGCGCGAAAGAAGTAGTTAAAGCGATGTCGCTGGACGACGACATGCTGCGCACGATTGCCGCGGTCAGCGGCGGGATGGACCTTCAAGGCTCCCGCGGAGACCTCTCTGCGACGAACGTGGCGATATCCCTTGCCGCCATCGACGGGAGGGGGACCGTATCCTTCGAAGACGTGGAAGAAGCCAGCAAGATGTGCTTGGCCCATAGGCGCAAGGTCGTGGCCGGAAGGCGCGTGGACAAGATGCAGAAGGTCGTCAGGTCCAGCGTCGGGTTCAACACCGAATCCAGGGCGATTTTCAAAGCCGTGCATCCCAGCAGGGAGAACCCTAAGCTGGACGAGGACACTGGCTCGATAGAGGCCCCAAGCACTGCCGATCCTTGCGCCGTTGCCGAGAACAAGGGCGAGAGCAAGACGGAGGATGTGATCACCAAGATCGGAGAGACCTTCGAGACCATCGACCTCTTCGAACGGACCGAGGCCAAGGCCAGAGGCGTGTCCAACAGCCAAGGCAAAAGGGGAATGCAGAAGACCGATACCAGGACCGGCAGGTACGTCGGATCCCGTATTACGGAGAAGAAGAACCCCGACCTCGCCTTCGACGCCACCGTCCGCGCCGCCGCGCCGTATCAGGTGAAGCGCCATGCCGGGGATGACTCGGGAATGGCCGTCATAATAGAGAAGAGCGACATGCGCGAGAAGATCAGGGAGACCAAGACGTCCTCTACGTTCCTGTTCGCGGTTGACACCAGCGGATCCCTGATAATAAGGAACAGGATGACCGCGGTCAAGGGCGCCATCCTGTCGCTTCTGAAACAGCACTACATAAAGAAGGACCGCGTGGGCTTCCTCACGTTCAACGAGAAATCCATCAAGATGCTCCTACAGCCTTCCAAGGAGGTCGAGTGCATCTACAAGCTCCTGGACGACCTCGCCATAGGGAAGAGGACGCCTTTGTCCGCCGCCCTGCAATACCTCAGCGAATACATGTCGATGTACGTCAAGAAGCGTCCCAATGACGAATGCTATGTCGTACTGGTCACCGACGGAGGCGCCAACATCCCTCTGGACCCCGACGACACCGAGACGGACCCGCTGGAGGAAGCCCTCGGAATCGCGAGGAAGATGAACATACCCAACGTGAAATGGATAGTGATCGACTCAGAGAAGAGATATGATACCATCCACCACGCCAAGTCGTTCGCAGACGCCCTCCATGCGAGGTACTATTCCCTGGACGACCTACGCATCGTGACCCACGAGGAAGAGAACCTCGTCCACACCGCCACTCCGCGCATAATCAAACGAGGGAGGGGGACCCCCCTCATTCTTTCTTTTCGTCTATATACTCGACCGGGGTCAGCTTGAGCCCGACCACGCCTGCCAAGATCAAGGCGAGGCAGACGCCCATAAGAGGACTGAACGCCGTCTCCTCCAAACCGAGGATGTATGAGAGCACCACGGTG
>JAFZXW010000153.1 GCA_017616575.1 Candidatus Methanomethylophilaceae archaeon | reverse complement strand
GGAACGACCACATACGCCCTTTGGATCTGACGGAGCTGGACAAGCAGGCCCACAAGGCCGCCATCGCCTGGGTCCTTGGGAAGCACGAGGAGAGCGCCGGGAACCGCGTGGACTGGAGGAAGGTCATCGAGCATACGCTGTTCTCGTTCATACAGAGGTCCGTCCTGACCGACCTGAAGCCGCAGGTGTTCTATAAGATGACCTCGGAGAGGGCGGAGCAGGTCAACGCCTTCGTCCTTTCGGAGGTCGAACGCATAGTCCCGGGGTTCGATCCCGGCCTCATGGGACGTTTCAAGGATTATCTTTCTTCAGACCTGCGCTCCCTGGAGGACGACATAATCCGCGCCGCCCATTATCTGGCGACGCGCTGGGAGTTCGACCTGATCTACGAGTCCAACCGGTCCTTGTATGGTATCGACCGCACCCGCAGGGAGATCTCGGAGCAGATTGGGCAGTACATACACCTGGCGGGAGTGAGCGAGGTCCTGGCCGCCGGAGGGGCGTTCGACTTCCTGGACCTCGTGGGGCAGCTGCGCTTCCAGCAGCGCTGGGCCAGGACCCCCCGCGTCCCGAAGACCACCGTCCTGGGGCATTCCCTCATGGTCGCCGACTCCGTGTACCTGTGGGGTCTGGACGCCGGCGTCGACGACAGGACGGCGTACAACGACTTCTATACCGCGCTGTTCCACGACCTTCCGGAGGTCCTGACTAAGGACGTCATAAGTCCAATAAAGACGAGCATAGACGGTCTGGCGGACATCTTGGAGGAATACGAGCACGAGCAGGTGGAGTCCACGATAATGCCCCTTCTCAAACAGGAGTGGCGCGACGAGTTCCGCTTCATGGTGTACGACCCGTTCTCCGACCGGGACGACCCGAGGTTCGGCCGCCGCGACGGATATGCGATAAAGACCTGCGACCTCCTGGCAGCCTACATGGAGGCGCTGGTGTCGAGGCGCTACGGGATAACCTCCCAGTCCCTCACGGTCGGCGAGAGGCAGCTCCGCGAGAAGCTGATGGGAAGAAGCGGTTTCGATGTAAAGGGTTTGGTAGAGGACTTAGACCGTCTCGAGGTGCGATCGGCGCCTTCCGATGGTCTCCTGTCCCCTCATGTAAGGCCTCAGGACCTCCGGGACGGTAATGGTGCCGTCCTTGTTCTGGTAGTTCTCCAGGATCGCGACCATGGTCCTGGGGAGCGCGAGGCCGGACCCGTTGAGGGTGTGGACGAACTCGCTCTTGAGGTGGGGCTCCGGCCTGTACTTTATCCTGGCCCTCCTGGCCTGGAAGTCGGTGAAATTGGAGACGGACGACGCCTCCAGCCAGGCGTCCTTCCCGGGTGCGTAGAGCTCCAGGTCGTAGCATTTGGAGCACGAGAAGCTCATGTCGCCGGTGCAGAGCAGCAGGACCCTGTAAGGGAGCCCCAGGCCGTTGATGAGGTCCTCGGCGTTCTTCCTGAGCTCCTCCAGCCTGGCGTAGGAGTTCTCGGGAAGCACGAAGTTGACCATCTCGACCTTGTTGAACTCGTGGACCCTGATGATCCCCTTGGTGTCCGCGTGCTTCCCGACCTCGCGCCTGAACGACGGGAGGTAAGCGGTGTAGTATATGGGGAGCTGGGACTTGTCTAGTATCTCGTCCTGCAGCAGGTTGGTCACCGGCACCTCGGCGGTGGGGTTGAGGAACATGTCGTCCCTCTCGAGATAGTACATGTCGTCCTTCAGGTTGGGGTACTGCCCCGTGCCGATGACGGCGTTCTTGTTCACGACCACCGGCGGGAATATCTCGGTGTATCCCTGGTCCTGGTGGGTGTCCAGGAAGTAGTTGACCAGCGCGCGTTCCAGCCTGGCGCCGTCGCCCTTGAGGCAGTAGAATCCGCTTCCGGCGACTTTGGCGCCCCTCTCGAAGTCTATAATACCAAGGTCCTCGGCAATCTCCCAGTGCTCCTTGGGCTTGAAGTCGAAGGACCTCCTCTTCCCGGCCTCGTAGACTACGACGTTGTCGTTCTCGTCCTTTCCTAACGGGACGGACTCGTGGGGGATGTTGGGGATGTTCAGGACGCAGTCCTGCCTGATCTCCTCCAGCTCCGCCATCCTGTCGTCGTTGGACTTGATCTTGTCGGACACCTCACGCATCTCGGCTATCTTGGCGTCCTTCCCCTCGCCTTTCGGCATCTTGGAAATCTGAAGGGACACCTCGTTCCTGACCTTCCTGAGGCGGTTGTTCTCGCCGGTGAGGCTCCTCCACTCCCCGTCCGCGGCCAGGAACCTGTCCAGTATGGCTACGTCTTTGTTCCTGTTCTGAAGCATCGTCCTGATCATCTCAGGGTTCGATCTTATCACATTGATGTCAAGCATTAGATCACTCTCGGAACTTCTTCTGCGAAAGCGAGGACCATGTCCTCTTGTCGGTCAGGACTATCACGCCCCCGCGAACGTCCACCACTACGGAACCCGTCGCTTCGGAGACGGCATCGGCGACGTCTTTGGCCTCGTCGCCGGAATTGGACAGCACCTTGACCTTGATCAGCCTGTTTTTCTTGAGCTGGGTCGAGATCTCCTCGCACACCCCCTGGTCCAACCCGTCCTTTCCTATGTGGACGGTGGGGCTGAGGTCCACGGCCCTCCGCATGAGTTCTTTTCTCGCGTCCTTCTCAGTCATCTTCTCTGCTCCTTCAGATACGGGACGCGGCTTATCGCCCCGCACGCCCCGCATGTCGTCACGACCTTGTGGTCCGAAAGCCTGACGGTGCAGTTCACGCCGGGCATCATCGGGACCAGACAGCGTTTGCAGAAACGCCTGTCCTTAGGCATCTTGACACGGGTCTTCATGCCGATGCGCCTCGCGAGGTCCACGTACCTGCGTGCCCTGTCCAGGCGCCCGGAGCGCACCGCCTCCTCGGAGAGGTCCAGAAGGCGGGATATGCGGGCGGCCCCGATGTCCTGCGCTGTCTTTTGAGAGAGGTGCCTCCTCGACATGATGTATGGCGGCCCACGTCGCCCTATCTATAAAAGGGGTTCGATGCCCTCGTTCGGAGCCTGGAAGGGCCGAAGGCATGGACAGCAGGAGCTCCCTGACCTCCTTCTCTTCCCCGGTGAACTCGGCGTCGCTCTCCGCATAGGTCTTCCAGAGGAACACGAAATAATCGTGGAACGCCTGCACGCAGGAGTCCCACGAGTCTTTGGAGATGTCCATCCCGAGAGGGCCGTATTTAAGGTTCCATCTGTTGCCGGAAGCCTCGTAGGAAGGGACCGCGGCCACGGCGTTCAGCAGGGGGACGTCCCTGTCGGAGGATATGATCCTCAGGAAGTTCACGACCTTGAGCTCCTCGATGGCGTCGATGCCGTCTATCCCGACTATGGAATCGTCCTGTCCGCGCCTTATGCTCCCGCGGACCACCACGACCTTGTCTCCGGACAGCCTGCGGGCGGTATCCGAGGGGGCGGACTTGGACAAGGTGACCGGAATTGTATTTCCCGAGTTCCTGAAGCTCCAGCGTCCTTTCTTCGGGTCGTACGACAGCGCGCCTACCGCCAGACCCCTGCAGGCGTTGCCTTTCCTCACATATTCCTGCAGCTTGTCGCGCCTGAGCTTCCTGAACTCGTCCTCCTTCCCGTCTCTGCCGTACTTCAGCACGTAACCGGACAGGTGGTCGTTCAGGACTATGAGGTCGCGGGCGGCGTTGCTGCGCTCGAAGGGATCGAACACCTCCGTGTCCATCCAGGCGCCGGCGCCTCCTTGTCCGAAGAAGCCGAGCATCTTGCACAGTTTCGCCATCGCGTCGTCGATAAGGCCGTCGGCGTGGTCGGCGGACTTGGTGCCGAGGCCGTTCTTGGATTGGCCGCCGGTCTTCAGAACGAATTTGTCGAGGATTTCGTTTGGGATCCCGTTCTGCAGCCTCAGCTCGGCGCGGATCATGTCTCTGCCGATGTCCGTCAGAAGGTTCTGGATGTCTACGACGGTCTGTCCCGCGACGGCTATCGGTATTCCCTCGCTCTCGTCATCCGCGACTACCCTGAAATTAAACGGCTGCATCGGGGACGGCATGTATTCATCAGATAATAACAGTTGGGAGGGATGGTCCCGGTATTCGGCGCATTTTACCAAAGATAGGGCAGAATCCCGCATTTGACGAAACCCTTATATCGGGGATGGCAATCAGACCCTAATATAGCCGGGGTAGCAGTCCTACATCTTTGACCGCTTGCCCTAGACGCATTCCGATCAAGGTGGTTTAAATGGTAAGAAAGCCCGCTTCTATGTACAGGCAGATAAAAGGACAGGCGTATACCCGCCGCGAATACATGGGAGGAGTCCCCGCGAGCAGGGTGAGCCAGTATGAGATGGGCAACCTCAAGCAGGATTTCCCCGTCGTCCTCACCCTCAGGGTGGAGAACCGCGTCCAGGTCAGGCACATCTCCATCGAGGCCGGCCGTATCGCGGCCAACAAGGTCCTCAACGGACAGATCGGGACGGCCAACTACCACATGACCGTCAGGGCGTTCCCCCACGTCGTCCTCAGGGAGAACAAGCTCGCCACCGGCGCAGGAGCGGACCGTGTGTCCAGCGGAATGCGTCAGGGGTTCGGAAAGACTGTCGGTACCGCGGCTAGGCTCGAGCGCAACCAGGCCATACTGACCGTGCGCGTCCCTGCCGAGAAGGCCACGATAGCCAAGGACGCCCTCTGGAGGGCTTCCATGAAGTTCCCTTCCCCCTGCTATATCGACGTGGAGAAGGGTGCCGAGCTCATAAGGTAAATGTTCGATTTCGAACTGGAACGCACTGCAAAGTGGATAAGCGACGGGGGGTTCTCCTCCGTCGCACTTCAATTTCCCGAAGGCCTCAAGGTAAGGGCCGAGGAGGTCGCCGGCATTCTCTCCGACAAGACCGGCGCCGAGTTCATCATCGTCGGAAACCAGTGTTACGGGGCCTGCGACGTCTTCGATTACAAAGGGGTCGCCGACGCCCTGGTCCATTACGGCCATTCGCCGATACCGTGCCTTGGCCTCGATCCGGACATTTTGTACGTGGAGTCCCGTTCGGACGTAGTCATTGATTCGTCGGTTATCGATTCTTTGAAATGCCTGCCGGAGAGGGTGGGCCTTCTCGCCGCGGTGCAGTACATCGGCCTGATCCCGGAAGTGAAGCGCATTCTGGAGGGCTCTGGAAGGGTTGTCAAGGTCGGGACCGGCGACAGGCGCGTATGCCATCCGGGCCAGGTCCTCGGATGCAACTGCACCGCCGCCGAGCCCGTGCTGCCCGATGTGAACGCGTTCCTCTTCCTTGGAGAGGGGGATTTCCATCCGTTGGCGGCCGTCCTGGGCTTGAAGAAGGACGTTTTTGTCCTGAATCCCGTCAGCGGCGAGGTCCGCGACATGTCCGCGGCCAAGGATCGG
>JAFZXW010000152.1 GCA_017616575.1 Candidatus Methanomethylophilaceae archaeon | reverse complement strand
CCGGAGCAGCCTGCAGCCCTCGGCCCCGCCCTCCCTGAAATCGATGAACGACCTGCATCCAAAGGAAGCGGCGTCCGCGGAGAACCTGGACATGGACGCGGACAGCTCCTCCGGGGAGGCCGACCTGAGATACCTGTGCTTCAGGCCGTCCGGAGGGGCCACCAGCTCCTCGATGGACATGCCGGGAGGGACGCGGAGGCCGTAATCGGCGCAATGAGTGTGGGCGTCCACGACGTCCTCGAAAAGGGCCAGCCGGACGGAGGGACGGCCGTCCGACTCGCGGAAGACGCCGCCCTCGACCTCGATGCATAGGGTCTCGAAGAAGCCTGAAGAGAATATGTGCGCCTCGGCGACGAAGCGGCCGCCAGGGAGGCTCATGCCCAGTAAGGCTTCTTGACGAACTTGTGGGCCATGAGGATGGCGGTGGTCGCCTCCCCGCAGGCCGTGGTGATCTGCTTGAACTTGCCCGGGTAGGAGACCGCGTCCCCGCAGGCGAAGATCCCCGGACGGTTCGTGGACATGTCGAAGCCGACCTTGACGAGCCCGTCGTCGGTGAGCTCGAGGTTCCAGCGCTTGAGGTCCTCCAGGTCCGCGGAAATCCCTATGTTTATGACCGCGAGGTCGGTGGGCACGAGGATCTCCTTCCCGTCCTGGGAGAGCGTGACCGACTCCACCTTGTCCTTGCCGTTTATGGAGACGAGGTTCGCGGACATTATAGTCCTGACGCCGCTGTTCTTCAGCTCGTTCACCGTGCCCTCGTCGGCCCTGAAGTCCGCCCTGCGGTGCACTATCGTGGTGTCCGTGACCGAATCCGCCACGAGGGCCATGTCGATGGCGCTATTGCCTCCCCCGAACATGGTGACCCTCTTCCCGACGAGCTCCTCCTTAGCCGGCAGGAGGTACGTGACGCCTTTCCCGAAGAGCTCGTCCTCCCCGGGGCAGCCCATCTTCTTGGGCTTGAAGCTCCCCATCCCGATCGCAACGACCGCGGACTTGGCATGGTACTCGCCCTTGGAAGTGACGATGATAAGCTCCTGGTCCCCGTTGACGATGTCCTCCACCTTCTCGTTCTCCTTTATGACGCACTCCATCGACTCCGCCTGGGCGTAGAGCTTGTCGGAGAGCTTCCTGGCCTGTATGGTCTCGAAGCCGGGGTAGTTGTGGATTCCCTTCTCGGGGTAAAGGCTGACCAATTGGCCTCCGACGCGTCCCGAATCGAGGATGAGGGTGTTCATCATCTTCGATCTGGCGTAGATGCCCGCGGTCAGTCCAGCGGGTCCCGCCCCAATTATGACGACATCGTAGCACATTGTCCCACCGAATCACGCTGCAGATATAAAAACTTCTATTATTATTCCGTAAGTCGAATCGTTTTTTTGAAAAACAACCGATTAACAATAATTATTCTACGAAATCCGAAGAACCCACGCCACGCTCCCATCCAGGCAGACGCAACCGCTTTATCGTTCCTCGACGGTTCGTCACGCATGGGCAGAAACGAGCAGGACGTCTACACAGAAAAGCTCATGAACATGATCTTGGACCTCGTGGACGACATCATAATCATCCACGACTCCGAGCACACCGTGGTTTGGATGAACCGCGCGGGAGAGAAGGCGTTCGACCGCTCCATCGACGACGTCATCGGCATGAAGTGCTACGAGCTGTTCGACAACTCCATGGCATGCGCGGACTGCGTCGTCAAGAGCAGCATCGGAGGGCCCTCCAACACGTCCAAGCGCAGGGTGATACCCAAGACCGGCGTCCAATGCGACTGCAGCGCCGTGCCTTATTACGAGAACGGCTCCCTCAAGTTCGTGGTCCAGCACTTGATTCCGGTGTCGCCGATCGTCCCCAGCCGACGAGGGCGCCCGGAGAACCAGTTTTATACGACGATGGACATGGCGGAGCATGGATCCTTCAATCTCCGATTTCACATGCTTCATCATAGCCGCGGCCATCTATTTCGTCGCCTTGGCGATCGCCGGAAGGAAGAGGAAATCCTCCCAGTGAGCCTTATACGAGGGTCGAACATGGTAACGATGCCGGAACCAGTGCTCAGGATGGTCGTCCACCCGGAGACCAACAAGACGATGTCGACTGTGTCCCCGCAAGGCGAGCCGCACTGCATCGTCTGCGGGAGCCTGGCCGCCATAGACTCCGACAAGATCTGCGTCGGAGACGTGTACATGTACCGCACCGGGGAGAACCTGGCAGCCAACCCCTTGGCGGAGTTCCTGGTCTGGAGGGGACGCGAGGCGTACTCTCTGAAGGCCAAGGTCGTCGACCGCCTGGATTCCGGCCCTGTCTTCGAGAAGGTCCAGAAGACTCTGGAAAAGATGCAGATGAAGATCGAATGCGTCTGGGTGTTCGAGGTCCTGGAGATCTGGGACGAAGGCATCGGCAACCTCACAGGCGCGCAGATAGCCTGATGGACGTAGCCGGCGGGATCCGCCTGTCAAGATACCTTCTTGCGATAGGGGCGGTCCTCGCGGCGGCCGGCCTGGCCGTGACGTTCCTTGTCAGCAAGATCCCGGGGGTGCTCCTGATGATAGCAGGGGTCTCCCTCCTGGTCATAAGCTTCTCGTTTTCGACATTCTTCAGAATGCTGGACCTCCACACGGCGGTCATGCGCGGAAAAAAGCGAAGGCCGGATAGACCGTAAAGCGTTTTGGGAGGCGACGATGGACGCCGCCTTCAGAACCTGGACCTGTCCCTGTCGGCAGGCTGGTGCTTCCTGAAGCAGTCCCTGCAGTAGACAGGCCTGCCCTGGGTGGGTTTGAAAGGAACCTCGCATTCCTTCCCGCAATCGGAACAGGTGGCCTTGAAGAACTCCCTGGGAGCGTCCCTGTCCCTGCCTCTGTACGAATCGAACGCCATGTGCTGAACTCCTTGTTTCCGGCCTCTTCGCGAAGGACGGATTCTGAAACAGGGCATAATGTTACGGATATAATAACCAATGCATCGAATGTGAATCAATCATCTTTAAAGACGCTCTTGTCCTCCAAATCCGCCGAGGCCCATGCCAACAGCCCGGAAAGCTCCTCGAACCTGTCCGACTTGTCCAGATCGTAATAAGCCAGGTTGTCGGCCTCGTTGTACAGGCGCCTCCTGATCTTAGCCAAGGCGTCGGCGACGTTGGAGCGCACCTTGGCGGATATGCCCCTTTTCGGGAACACGTTCCTGCGGTAGCGGACGTCTATGTAGTCGGTGGCGTTTGTAAGGAACCTGTCGAAGGCGTCCTCGTCCGGGATTACCGGGATCGAGAGCAGAAGGTCCCTCTCCGCCTCCAATGAAGGGTTGCGGCGTATTATGCCCTCGATGACCGCCTTCATGGCGGAACGCATCTCCCCGGTGACGCCCCCGTACGTGCGCCTGGCGCGCTGGACGTCCTCCGCCCTGGCGATCTTGGAGAGCCTGGAGGCCGCGTTCATAAAGCGGTGGCCGTCCTCGTGCTCCACTATGTCGAACAAGGACGGTATCAGGGCGTCGTCGTCCTCCATGGTCTTCAGGTACCCGGTGCAAGCCATGCGCACCGCGTCCCCTCCCCTTACGGAAAGGTCTTTGATCTTCGAATGGACGGAGCGCTCGCGGACGGAGGCCAGGAAAAGGATGATCTCGGCGGCTACGGCCTCGTCGCGGCAGACGATAAACCTCTCCACCAAGGGGAGGAAACGCCCCTCGTAGTCCTCCCTGAGACGCCTGTCGTCGGAGAGCGCCCCGCGGCCTCCCGACTCCACGGCGTCGACGGCGTCCAAGAAGCGCTCTAGAAACTCATGCTCGGAGGCCATGCCTATATCCGTCTGAGAGGAAAGGGCGGCAGGCGCCCGGTAAAAAGGCCTCAGAGGCCTCTGGACTCCAAGGCCTTGAGAAGGACCCTGGCCTCTTCGTCGGTAAGGGTGACGCCCTTCCTCATCTTCCCGTCAGGGGACCAGTCCCTGATGTCGTACTTGGGGTCCTTGTCGTTCCAGCTGATGAGGTTCAGCTCTTTCCTCCATCCCTTGGAATTCTCCGAAAGCACGGCGATCTGCTCGACCACCTCGTACTTTATCTCTGTCGCGGGCATAGCTCACCTAGACCGTTAACAAGCGCTCCCCGATTTAAACTATTGGTACGAGGCCGACGCCCCCAGATAGGAGGGATGCGACTCGCCGGACAGAACGGGAACCGTTCCATGAAGCCTGCATAATGCTTAAATCCATACCAATCCTAACTCATTGCCGGTTGGATTCAATTGTCATTTGACGACATTCTGACGGGATGCGTGCGCCTGAGATGGATTTGACGCTCCTGTATGCGATCGCTATTGCGTTGCTGATCGTTTGCTCTTCGTTCTTCTCGATGTCCGAGACCGCCTTCACCAGCGCCAGCGTCATCAAGCTCAAGAAGATGGCCCAGGACGGTAACCAGAAAGCCGCCAAGGCCGCCTATATCCTCGAAGACTACGACAAGTTCCTCACCACCGTCCTTATCGGTAACAACCTGGTCAACATCGCAGGAACCTCCTTGGCCACGCTGTTCTTATCCATCCTCCTCGGAGCTGAGACCGGGGCGCTGGCATCCACGGTCGTGATGACCATGCTCGTCCTGATCTTCGGGGAGATAATCCCGAAATCCATCGCCAAGCAACGCCCGGAGAAGGTCTGCATCAAGATCTGCGGAGCCATAAGGATTCTCGAGGCTGTGCTGTCCCCCATATCCTGGCTCTTCAGGAAGATGACCGCGGCCATCAGCAAGGGGGCGGACGAGGCCACCCTCACAGAGGACGAGCTGGAGGTCATGATCGACGAGATCGAGGACGAGGGCGTGCTCGAGAAGAGGGAGAGCGAGCTGATAAAGTCGGCCATCAGGTTCGACGACATCCAGGTATCGGAGGTCTACGTCCCCAGGATGGACGTGGTGGCGGCGAGCGTGGACATGAGCCCCCAGGAGCTGGGGGACCTGTTCGTCCGCACCGGGTTCTCGAGAATCCCCGCTTACGAGAAGACCATCGACAACATCATCGGCGTGATCTACGCGAAGGAGTTCTACGCCAGGGAGTTCAAGGGCGAGATGCCGCCGGTCCGCGAGATAGTCAGGCCGATCAAGTCCGTCCCCGAGACCGCCAGCATCGCCAACCT
>JAFZXW010000151.1 GCA_017616575.1 Candidatus Methanomethylophilaceae archaeon | reverse complement strand
TCCAAAGAGCCTTCCAAGAAGTTCGACAACAAGGCCCACGACGAGGACGACGAGAGGGCCGTGGAGGCCGTGTGGGAGCGGATAAGGAAGATGGGCGCCGGGCAGCTGGACATAGAGGACCTGTACGGCTCGGACAGGAACGACAACCTGTCGGTGTTCATAGCGCTCCTGCACCTGGCCAGGGACGGCCTGATAGACGTCTGGCAGGACGAACTCCCGGGAGGCCCCATCCATCTGGAGATCAAGAACGACTCCGCGTCCGGCACGGTCGTGGACGCGGTACAGGGTGACGCCTTATGAACGCCAAAGCAGCGGTGGAGGCTGCCCTGTTCTCGGCGGCGGGCAACCTACGCATATCGGAGATGGCCGAGAAGACCGGATTGACGGAGGAGGAGGTCCGCACCGCCCTCCTGGACCTCCGCAGGGACTACGACATGAGGGAATCCGCGATAATGATCGCCAAAATCGGCGGCGAGTACCGGATGATGCTTCGCACGGAGTACACGGAATGCGCCGGATCCTTCTCTAAAGCGGAGATGACCCCTGGCATGATGCGCACGCTCAGCACCATAGCGTACAACCAGCCGGTGCTGCAGTCCGACCTTTTCAAGATCAGGGGGCCCCGCACCTACGACGACGTCCATGCTCTGACGGAGATGGGCTTCGTATCTGCCAAGAAGAGCGGCCAGACCAAGGAGCTCACCACCACCAAGAAGTTCTCGGAGTACTTCGGGATCGGGAGCACCCGCAAAGACGACATCCGCAAGTGGATAGAGTCCCAGGCCAAGAACATGGGATGATCCCGTGATAATCCTGGACAGCTCCGCGTTCTTCTCCATGGACTCCCTGCCGGACGAGGAGCACGCCTGCCCCCCTGGAGTGATAAGGGAGCTGGAGAAGTACGAGGACCCGCGCCTGTCGCTCTGGGAAGGCATGATCAACGTCGTGGACTGCTCCAAAGAGTCGTTGGCGGCCATAGACGAGGCCGCGGAGAAGACAGGCGACTCCGGCAGGCTCTCTCCGGTGGACCGGACCGTCCTCGCCCTTGCGCTGGACCTCAAAGGCACGATATGGTCCGACGACTACTCCATCCAGAACGTGGCGTCCTTCATGGGCATAGGGTTCCGCCCCATAGGCATGAAGGGCATCAAGAAGGTCCTGAGATGGGGCTACAGGTGCGTCGGATGCGGAAAAAGGTACGAGAAGAGCATGCCGGACTGCCCCATATGCGGGTCCGCCCTCAAACCGTACAAAGCCAAGAAATAATCAGGGGAAGATGCTCTGGCACCGGATGAGCTTGTTGAGCCTCCGCTTGCCAAGTACGGACATGCAGACGGCGGTGCTCCTCTCGGACCTGAACGCGAGGGAATCGGCCAGCTTCTTGTTGAACGCAGCGGTCTTCAGAGGCTTCTCCATTATCCGTCTCCATTGGACCTCATAATCCTCCAGGGAGCCCTTTCCGGCGGCCTTCGCGGCTGCCACGTTCCCTCCTATGCGCCCGGCGATCATCGCCAAAGGGATCCCCCCTCCGTTGACCGAGATCACCTGCCCAGCGGAGTCTCCCACCAGGATCCCGTCTCCCGATACGGTGCGGGGTATAGGGCCCTCGCTCGGGACGTACTTCCCTTGGACCCTCGAATGCTCGGCGAACCCGCGCTTCTCGGCGAACCTGCCGAAGTAATCGGTCACCAGGCCCTCGGAGAACCTGGGGGAGCATCCGACGCCGACGTTGGCGCGCCCGTCCTTTGGGATGATCCAGCTGTAGGCCCCCGGGGCGATGTCGCCGAAGAACATGTAGAGATAGGGCTCGAAGTCGCCCTTGACCTGGGCCGTGACCGCGGGATAAGGGTTGTGGTTCCTTGAAAGCCCTAAACTCCTGGCCACTCTGGACCCGGGCCCGTCGGCGCCTATGATCACCTTGTAGGAGATGTCCCCTTGAGAGGTCTTGGCCACCCCGCCATCGATCCGGTCGAAGGAGCAGCCGGTGACCAGCCTGGCCCCCTCCTCCACGGCACGGTCCGCAAGATAGGAATCGAAAATGTCCCTGTCGATGGTGTACCCGGGCATGTCCAGAAGGGTGACCTTGTCCTTCGGGTCCACGAGCTTGATGCCGAGGGTCTCCCTGCACACCAGATTCTTGGGAATGTCGAAAAGGGAGTCCTCGTCGGTCAGGTTGGGGAACATCTTGACGATCTCGCCGTTCGAGGGCATGTACTCCCCGCATCTCACCGGGGAACCGACAGCTGAACGCCTCTCTACCATCATGACGTCCGCTCCCGCCTTCGCGGCGTACATGGCCGCGGTGCTTCCGGCAGGCCCGGACCCGACGACTAGGACGTCAACCTTCTCGGCCACGGAATCACCTGTCCCGGTCCACCACGAACCCGGCGAGGGACCTCAGGGAGTCCTTGTACACAGATTCGGAGACGGAATCAAGGAAGACGACGGCCTTCTCCGCAATCTCGCGGGCCTTGTCCATGCATCTCCTGATGGAGTCGGTGCTGGAAATCAGCCTGAGCGCCCTGACGACGTCCTCGTGCTCTATGGACGGCATCTCGAAAAGCTCCCTTATCTCGCTTCCATGGGCCTTGTCCTGCATCGCATAGATGATCGGCAGAGTAGGCTTGCCCTCCAGAAGGTCCGTACCGATCGCCTTGCCCATATCGCGGGGGTCGCCCGTGACGTCCAAGGCATCGTCGATTATCTGGAACGCCAGCCCGAGGTTGTATGCGAATTCGCCTAGAGCCTCTACCTCCTCATGGGTGCCGTCTGCCACGTACGCGCCCGATTTGGCGCAGGCCTCGAACAGCTTGGCGGTCTTGCCGGAGATTATGCGCATATAATCGTCTTCGGTGACGTCGGAATAATGCTCGTTGTCCTTCTGGACGAACTCCCCCGCCCCCATGGCCCCGGAAGCCTCGACGATGTAGTCGACGATCTTCGACCTCACGTTGGAGAGGAGACGGAACCCGACAGTGAACATGCAATCGCCGGCGACGATGGCTTTGGTTAACGTATACTCCTTGTGAAGAGTCTTGCGACCTCTGCGGATCTCGCCCTGGTCGTTGATGTCATCGTGTATCAACGTGGCGCTGTGGACTATCTCGAAGGCAGCGCCGATCGACACAGGAACGTCGGACTCCTTGCCGCCGCATGCGAAATAAGACAAAATACAAAGTGCCGGCCTGAGCCTCTTGCCTCCGGAAGATACGACATAGCGGCACATCTCGGTCAACTCGCTGTTCTCAAACACGAGGGACTCCGACATGATCCTCTCGCATAGGGCGAGTTCTTTATCGATACACGAGTGCCATGGCTCAGCCATCACCCCCACATCATCGGACACTACTTAATCATTGGCTTCAACCGTAGAAATCTGGCCGAGTAAGAATGACATCCTCTGCTTCAATCATTTTTTAAATATCCAATCTGATGGAAGCGCATGTTCTGCGGAGGATGCGGCGTGCGCGTCCCTGAAGGGGCGGCCTACTGCCCAGCATGCGGGTTGGAGATGGACCCGTCCTACGGGGCCAAGGAAAAAAGCGGAGGCCTCAGCAAAGGACAGGCCTTCGGGATAACGTTCCTGGTCTCCTTCCTCGGGTCCATTCCAAGCGTGATTATCGGCCTTATCGCCGCCGCCGCGGCCGTTCTAGGAATACTGCTGGCCGACAAGAGGAACGAACAGCTCCTCGGGATTTCCCTGGCGGGAGCCGTCTCAGGCCTCGTAGTCGGGACCGCCCTGTCCATCCTGATATTCCTAGCACTGTTCGGGTCCGTTACGGGAGCTTTCGGCCTCAGGCGAGCCTGATCGAAATCCTATTTTCAAGGATTCAAGAAGAAGGGCCCTCCCGAAGGAGGGTAAGAGGTTTCCTCGAAAGGTTCAGAGAAGCAGCGTGTGCGCCGCGGTCTCGCAGAGGTCGAACAGCAGCTGGGGGTAGACTCCCAGCACGATGACCGCCACGATGCAGATCACGATGGCGAAGGTGAACGCCTTGGGGACCTTGATCTTCTCGACCGCCTCGCCCCTGTCCACGTACATGGCCTTGACGACCCTGGCGTAGTAGTACAGGGATATGGCGGAGTTCAGTATCGCTATGAAGGCGAGCCAGACCCACTGGGAGTTCACCGCGAGGTCTCCCGCCGCCCCAACACCCAAGGTGGAGGAGAACAGGAAGAACTTGGAGGTGAACCCGGCGAGGGGCGGGATACCAGCCAGCGAGAACAGGAACAGCATCATCGCGGCCGCCATGAGAGGGGCCCTCTTGCCGAGCCCCCTGTAGTCGGAGATCTTCTCGCCGACTCCGGCGCAGATGAGCGCTCCCACCACGAGGAACGCCCCGCCCTTCATGAACACGTGGGTGAACATGTGGAACAGGCCGGCGCTCAGGGCGTACTCGGACATCACGGCCATGACGATGAGTATGTAACCCGCCTGGGCGATGGAGGAGTACGCGAGCATCCTCTTGATGTTGCTCTGCGCTATCGCCACTATGTTTCCGACGGTCATGGTGACCGCGGCGATTATGGCGAAGAGATACTGGACCTCGGGCCCGGCGATGGCCGCGCAGGCGGTCCCGGACACGAACAGGATGAGGAAGATCTGGAAGAAGACGCTGAGACCCATCTTCTTCGATCCGGTGGCGAGGAACAGGGACACGGGCGTGGCCGCTCCCTCGTACACGTCGGGCGCCCACATGTGGAAGGGCACCGCGGCGATCTTGAACCCATAACCGGCGATCATGCTGACCATGGCCACGCCGAAGAGGAAGGTGACCCCTCCGATCCTGGTGGTCTCGGCTATGGCGGCGATGTTGGTGGTCCCGGCGAGGCCGTACAGCATCGAGATACCGTAAAGAGTCAGGGCGGTGGACATGCCTCCGATGATGACGTACTTCACGGCGGCCTCGGCGGACCTGGCGTCGTTCCTCTTCATGGACACGAGCGCGTAAGACGATATGCTGGTGAGCTCGACCCCGACGAAGATCATCAGGAGGTCGCTGGACTCCGCCACGAACATCATGCCGGTGGCCGCTGCGCAGATAAGGGCGTAGTAGGCCCCGACGTTGAACCTGGTGGTCTCGACGCTGGCGTTGGACACCAGGACGGCCAGGAACAGCACGATCTGGAACAGCAGTATCATCAGTCCGGAGTACGCGTTGTACGTGACCATTCCCAAGGACGTGCCGACGAACCCGTCGTACAGCATCATGGCGTTGAAGGCCATCGACACGACGACCATCGCCAAGGCGAATCCCCAGGTGGCGGTCCTCCTCTTCCCGACGAGGTGGACCCCGGGGAGGATGAGGGACGCCGCCATGAGGAACAGCATGGGGACGATCGCGGAGAAGTCTCCGAATATTGCATTGTAATCCAACAGCATCAGATCACCCCGATGAAGGCGGCGAGGCCCTGGGTGTAGGGCTCGATGAACTGCAGGGCGGCGTCGGGCCACATTCCGAAGAACGCGACCAGCACGCAGAGCACGGCCATGGCCGCGAACTCGGACTTGCTGACGTCGTGCGCATGGGTGAGGTCGATCTTGGTCGTCTCAGGCCCGAACAGGGTCCTCTGCATGGCCCACAGGTAGTACCCTGCGGTGAGCATGAGGGACAGCATGCAGAACAGGAGGAGCCAGATCATGTCGTTCGCCACGATGAACTCGTAGAACGCGTAGATGATCGGGAACTCTCCCCAGAATCCGATGAGCCCGGGAAGCCCGAGGGAGGCCATGAACCCGAACATCATGAACGTGGCGTACTTGGGCATCTTCCCGGCGAGTCCTCCCAGCAGGGGGATCTCCCTGGTCCCGACCTTGTGGCCGGTCATACCGCACACCATGAACAGGATTCCGGTGATCAGACCGTGGGCGAACATCTGGAAGACCGCGAAGGTTATTCCGGCGTAGCTCAGGCATCCGATTCCCAGCATGACCATTCCCATGTGGCTGATGGACGAGAACGCGACCATCTTCTTGAGGTCCTTCTGCGCGATGCAGGCGTAAGCCCCGTAGACGATGGACACGAGCCCGATTATGATGATGACCCACTGCCAGTACTGAGCGCCGGCAGGGAGCGCCTCGAGGCAGATGCGGATGATACCGTAGGAACCCATCTTAAGCATCACGCCGGCCAGGAGGACGGATCCTCCGGTAGGCGCCTCGGTGTGCGCATCCGGCAGCCATGTGTGGAAGGGCACCGCGGGCATCTTGACCGCGAACCCGAAGAACAGGAGCGCGAACACAAGAGCCTGGAAGCCCTCGTTGGCGCCCTGCATGGCGGCGGCTATGGCGTCGAAGGAGAAGTCGATGTTCCCTCCGGTGATCTCGGCCGCCTTGAATCCCATGGCGAAGATACCGATCAGCATGACCAGCGAGGCCACGTGGGTGTAGATGAAGAACTTGATCGCGGCGTAGTGCCTGCGAGGTCCTCCATACCAGGAGATCATGAAGTACATGGGTATGAGGGTGACCTCCCACATGACATAGAACAGGAAGTAGTCCGATGCCGTGTAGACCCCCATGAGTCCGACCTCCATAGCCAGGAGCAGCGTGTGGAAGTAATTGGGCCTCTCCCCCTCGACCTCCTCGGCCTCGGCGGAGAATATGACCACCAGGAGCACCAGCAGGGCGGTGAGGAAGACCATCAGCACGCTGAGGCCGTCCACCGCCAGCGAGAAGCTGATGGTGATGAATCCGGTCTTTATCCATGTGTAGCTCTCGGAGAGCGCCCCGAAGTCGTTGCTGCTGAACACGACCAGGATGGCGAGCAGCAGGGTGATCGCGGAGAACGCCCCGGCCACGATCTTGGCCATCTTCTGCCTGGTTCCGCCCATCATGAGCGTGATGAGCGCCCCTATCAAGGGGATCAGGATGAGCAGTGAAAGGATAGGGAAATCCATCTCAGATACCTCCCATTACCTTGGTTATTACAATGAACAGCACCGAGAGCGCGGCTATGCCGATAAGGACGACCGACGTATAGTCGTGGACGTCTCCGGTCTGAGCCTTGCTCACAGCCTCTCCTCCGCCTACGACGGCGCCGGAAAGACCGTTGACGGTCCCGTCCACGACCTGCCTGTCCACGAAGTCGACTCCGCGCGCGATGCCGTACCCGAGCTTCCAGGAGAGCTGGTTGTACAGGTCCGGGAATCCCCATCTCTTGGTGAGGACCTTGTAGAGGATCGAGTTGCCGTCCTTGTTGAACCTACCGGGGTTGACGGACTTCTTTACGTACATGAGGTACGCGATGAAGATTCCGACGAGCGCCAGGACGATGGTCAGGTAGGTGTACGGGTTGGTGAAGAGCTCCTCGAAGTACTCGAAGCCCTCGGTATGGCCGCCTCCGACCTGGAAGGCGTATCCGAGGTCAGTGAAGGACAGCATGCCGTCAAGGCCGAACATTATGAAGAACCCGCTGACGACGGCGAACACCGCGAGGATGCAGAGCGGCATGGTCATGCTCTTGGGGGACTCCCCGTGGCCGTGCTCGGCGGCGTGCTGGGACGCGTGTCCCTTCTCGCCCATGAAGGTCATGAACCACATGCGGAACATGTAGAACGCGGTCATGAACGCGGTGATGATCGCGAGCACCCACATGACCATGAACAAGATGTTGTGGTCTCCGGCCTCGAACGCGGCCTCGATCACAAGGTCCTTGGACCAGAATCCGCTGAAGAAGGGGAAACCGGCGATGGACAGCGATCCGAGCAGCATGGTGATCGAGGTGATCGGCATCTGCTTGCGGAGGCCTCCCATCTGACGCATGTCCTCGGTGCCGACCGCGTGAATGACGGATCCGGAGCACATGAAGAGAAGCGCCTTGAAGAACGCATGGTTCATCATGTGGAAGCATCCGGCGACGAATCC
>JAFZXW010000150.1 GCA_017616575.1 Candidatus Methanomethylophilaceae archaeon | reverse complement strand
GAAGGGGAAGGTCCCCACTCCCTGATTTGAACAGGGGGCCTGCTGATTTCAGCGGCTGTATCGGATTTCTTCCGAAAACACTTCTACAGTCAGCCGCTCTGGCCAGTCTGAGCTAAGTGGGGACAGACACTGGGATATCGATTAAGTATATAACACTGGCGATAAGGCCAGAAATCGCCCGTAATACGACGGCCCGTCCGAGCCAGACATGTCCGCCTCGACATCGATGTCCCGGCTCTCGGCCAGCGCGGAGACGTCGACCTCCACGCCAAGAATCTTTGCGGCAGACTCGGCCACCCTCGCGGCCGCCGCCGGATCTGCGTCGTTACCAGAGGTCTCTCCCATCAAACAGACGGCGTCCACCCCGTAGGCCTCTCCCAAGCCAACCAGCGCCGCGGCAGCGCCCACTATCCCGCCCTCGGGCTCCCCCGGGACGAAAGTGACGCCGCATCCCTCCATCCTTTCTTTCAAGGAAAGGTCGGACACCGCGCCCAGAACCCTGGACCCTTCCCCGAAGCCGTACCCCGCGAGCGCGACGATCATATAGGGGTCGTATTCCAGAAGCATCCTGAAGACCGTCTCGGACAGGATGTACTGGTCATCGAGGCCGATGCCTTGGTAGTCGCCTAAAAGGAAGACCACGTCGTGCCCGCCGACGTCCTTCACGTATCTCAGTTCGTGGCATGCCAGGGACGCCCTGCAGTCGGAGTCCACCCTGACGTGGGGCGGCAGATGGTCCGAATAGATCCTGGCCATCCTCCTGGCGCCCATCCTCTCCGCGAGGAAGTCGGCGGCCAGCTTACCTACGCCGCCTATGCCAGGAAGGCCCTCGACGAGTATGGGGCTGTGAAGGAACGGCCTGGAATCGAACTTTGCGAAGCTTGCCATTCTCGCCGTACTCCTCGACGACGGCCATCCTGCGGTAGCGCCCCATGCGGTCCTCCGGAGAATACCTTGGAGGAACGGGGCACGAGGACGGGGACCCGCAGACGGGGCACGACGGCTTCAGCGTGTATCTGCCGCATGCGCCGCATCTGCGGATCTCCGACCGCATGTCACTTGCTCTCGCGCTTCAAGGCGGCGGTGCCGCCGTTGGACAGAAGGTCTTTGATCGCCGCGTCGGAGACCCTCCTCATGGTCTCCTCCGCCTCCTTGTACTCGCCTGCGGTCACGACCACCCTGTACTTGGGGCAGCCCACGCAGGTTATCTCGACGGCGTCGCCGTCGGCGGCCTCCAGCCCTTTGAGCAGCGCGTTCTTCACGCGGTCCATGCCGTCGGGGGCGGACGAGGTCATCTCGAGTATGCCGTCGATCTGCACGGTGGGAGGCGCCACGTTCTCCTTGGCGACCTCCATGAAGGTCTCGGTCCAGTCGCCGGAGAACTCCTCCAGGAACTCGTCGGGATAGGTGACGACGGACTCGAAGGCGCTGTAGAGGGTCTCGTACTCCTCGAGGAGCTGGTTGCCGAAGAGGTCGTAGGCGTCGTCTACGGATATGGACATCCTCTCGGCGATGATCTCCACGAGCTTCTCCGCCTTCTTCTCGGTCTTCCACTGCTGGATCTTCTCCCGCTACTGATGCTCGTTAACGGATTTTAAGGAAAGGTCGATGTGGCCTTTGGTCGAATCTACGCCCAGAACCTTGCAGACGATCTTCTGGCCTTCTCTCACGAAGTCCCTGATGTACTTGACCCAGCCCGAGGCGATATCCCTGACATGGACGAACCCCTCCCTGTCGTCATACTCGTCGAGGGTGACGAACGCTCCGAAGTTCTTCACGTTCTTCACGGTGCAGACGACGAGGTCGCCGTTCTCGGGAAAGCCTCTGACTCTGGACATCAGCCAACTACCTCGAGCACTTCGCCCTTAATCTCGCCGACGCCGCCCTTGGGGACGATGAGGGTGGATCCGCACACGTTGCAGGTGACCTTGGTGGCGGCCTTCCTGAAGGCGATCTGCTCGTTCGCGCAGTCCGGACACTTGATCTTGATGAAATCTCCGGTCATGGGATCACTCCGTAAGCTCGAATTTCTTCGCGCGGATGCAGGGGGAGATGTTGGCCTTCTTGCAGGTGGAGCACCTGTACCTGAGGTTGATCCTCTTGGTGGGCTTCTCCCTTCCTTCGGGCTTGGGCCTGGGGAATCCTCCGTAACCTGCGGTGACCCTCCTGAACCTCCTCTGACCCCATTTGAGCTCACTGGCCTTCTTCTTCTTGACCCTCTCGACCTCCTGGGTCGTGTGGGCCTTGCAGTAAGGACAGTATCTTTTGACAGACCTGGGCATTTTCATGATATTCACCTTGTGAATGGACGAGAACGTGCTAATACCGAGGTCATATAAAAATGGCACTGTCTCTATTATAATAAGAAGCAGTGCTCAGAAGACCCTGATCTCGCGCTGGCCGCCGGACTGGGAGACCGACTCCGACATGCGGGACACCGAGCCCTTGCCATCGCAGACCAGGACCTCATAGGCGGTGTTGAGGAACAGCCCGTTCTCGACCACGCCGGGTATGGAGTCGATGGCCATCTCCAGGAAATAGGGGCGGTCTATGCCTTCGAACCTGCAGTCGTAGATGTAGTTGCCGCTGTCCGTAACGAACGGAACCCCTCCGGCCATCCTCAGGACGGCGACGCAGCCTTGCCTCTCCAAGGCGCGCCTGGTGTGCAGGTGCCCATACTGGAGGACTTCCACCGGGAGCGGCGCGACCGTCCCCAGCTTGGAGACCAGCTTGCTCTCGTCCACCATGATTATCTCCTTCACGGTGGCGGCGGCGACGATCTTCTCCCTGAGGAGCGCCCCTCCGAGGCCTTTGATGAGCTGCATGCCCGGGTCGACCTCGTCGGCCCCGTCTATGGTGACGTCCACCTTCTCGGCCACGTCCAGGTCCACGGTCTTTATCCCTAAGGAGTTGGCCAGGACCTCGCTTTGGACCGAAGTGGCCACGCAGGTGAGGTCGTATCCCTCCGAGACCAGCTCCCCTATCCTCTTTATGGCGTAATAAGCGGTGGAGCCGGTGCCGAGGCCTACGGTCATGCCGTCCTTCACGAACGAATCTACGGCAGTCTCCGCGACTATCTTCTTCATGTCTGCGACTTCAATCATGTCGTTTTTCATCGTCCGTTGGCCTCCTGTTGCCTGCTTATGGTCAACTGGATAAAAAACTTAACGAGAACTACGACAGGTTATTAGGCGTCAATGCGCTTGTTCTGGCATGAAGCTCGCGTCCCTGCACTCCGGAGGAAAGGACTCGGCGTTCTCGCTGTACTTGGCCGAGCAGATGGGACATGAGGTCCCGGTCCTGGTGAACATCGTGCCGCAGGACGAGGCATCCTGGATTTTCCACACCCCGAACTTAGACGTCCTGCCGCTGATGGCGGAATCCATGGGGAAGGAGCTCGTGACCGCCCCCAGCTCCGGCTCGGAAGAGGGGGACATGGAAGGCCTGAGGGCCGCCCTCGAAGGCCTTGACGTGGACGGGGTGGTCACCGGCGCGATTTGGTCCGACTACCAATGGGACAGGATGGGGCTTGTATGCGGAGACCTGGGCCTGAAGGTCGTCTCGCCGCTATGGAGGAAGGACCAAGACCTCGTCATGGAGGAGCTCCTGTCCTCCGGGATCCGCGCGGTCATCGTGGGATGCTACGCCGAAGGCCTGGGGGAGGAATGGCTCGGAAGGGAGATCGACCGCGGCGCGGCGGAGGAATTGAAGAGAATACGCGCCAAAACCGGGATAAGCATCCTCGGAGAGGGAGGGGAGTACGAGTCCCTGACCGTCGACTCCCCGCTGTACAGCCGCCCCCTTTCGATAGATTCCGCGGAGAAGGAATGGTCCAGGAGCGGGGGGACCCTAAGGGTCAGGTCCGCCTCCCTCGCTCCCCGAAAAGGGCCTTCGGGCGGAACCTCCTGAGCCTCAGGGTGTTCGTGACCACGGATATCGACGACAGGGACATGGCCGCGGCTGCGAACATCGGCATATGGCCGACCATGTCGTCGTATCCGAACAGCACGGGGAGCCCGGCGGCTATCGGTATGCATATCGCGTTGTAGACGAAGGCGAAAGCCAGGTTCTGCTTCACCGTGCGCATGACGGCCTTCCCCGTCTCCAGGGCGGCCGGGACGCAGCGGAGGTCGTCCCTCATCAGGATTATGTCGGCGGACTCTATGGCCACGTCGGTTCCGGAACCTACGGCGATGCCCACGTCGGCCTGGGTCAAGGCGGGGGAGTCGTTGATTCCGTCGCCGACCATCGCGACCCTCCGCTGGGCTATCTGGAGCTCCTTGACCAGCTTGAGCTTGTCCCCCGGCTTCATCTCGGCGCGGACCTCGTCCACCCCTATCTCGGACGCTATCGCCTCCCCGGCGGACCTGCCGTCCCCGGTGGCCATTATGGTCTTCAGCCCGTCGGAGCGGAGGCGCGCCACGGCCTCGGGGCCCTCCGGCCTCACAGCGTCGGCCACCAGTATCGAACCCAGATAGGAGCCGTCGGCGGCCACCAGTATGCGGGTCATCCCTGGCGCCTCGGGGAGGTCGGGCACATTCACTTGACCTTCCTCCATCAGGTCGCGGTTGCCGACCAGGACCTCCCTGCCCCCGCACACGCAGGATATCCCGTACCCCGACCTCCCGGAGAAGGACTCCAGCGGCGGGACCGGGATCCCCGCGTCG
>JAFZXW010000149.1 GCA_017616575.1 Candidatus Methanomethylophilaceae archaeon | reverse complement strand
TGCAGGTAGGTATCGTAATGGCCTTCATGGGAGGCCCAATGTTCCTGTGGCTTCTGATGAGGAAGAACACCAGGGTCTGGGGATGACGACATGACGAAGATCGATCTGAATCACGTGTCCTTCGGATACAACGCATCGACGCCCGTGTTGAAGGACATCACCTTCACCATGGATCATCCGGGCCTGTACTGCATCATCGGACCCAACGGGGTCGGGAAGTCCACCCTGGTGAAATGCATCAACAAGCTCCTGGAGCCCACTGAGGGGGATATTACGATAGACGGCAGGTCCATCAAGGACATGAGCATCAAGGAGGTCGCCGATTACGTCGCGTTCGTCCCTGCGAACTCCTTCGACTGCTTCTCGATGCCAGTCATCGACACCATCCTGATCGGGAGGCACAACAAGCAGAAGTGGCGCACCACCGCCAAAGACCTGACCATCGTCCACAAGGCGATGGACATGCTCGACCTTGAGTCTCTGGCTATGCACGGGTTCAACGAACTCTCTGCAGGACAGCACCAGAGGGTGGCCCTGGCCAGGGGACTGGTCCAGGAGACCCCGGTCCTGATCCTGGACGAACCGACCGCCAACTTGGATGTGAAGCATCAGGTCTACGTTGCGGAGATGCTGAGGGACCTGGCCACACGCAGCGGCATCACCGTGATCATGATCTGCCATGACCTGAACATCGCGGCCAGATACGCGCATCAGATCATAGTCATGGCCCCTCCAGGCGTCGTCGACTGCGTCGGGACCCCCGACGAGGTCATCACAGAGGACGTCATCCGCAGGATCTATGGGATAGACTGCGAGATCGTGACTTTCGAGAATAGCCCCCATGTCATCCTGAAGTCCACGTTCGGCGCTGACGAGGATGTGCTGGATCTGGGCGAGGAGAGCTGAGAAAAGTCTTCAAACATGCCCCCGGTGGCCCCGGCCATCGGGTCCTTTCATGATTTTGGAGCAGCAGGGATGCAGGATTCTCGCTGCTTTGAGGAGTACGACGAATATCAGATCTCAGAAGGTTCAAAATCAGGCGTTCTGCGCCATCGAAGGACCAAAATGATGCGGGATTTCGTAAATCTCAACAAAACCACCTAACATCATTTGGAAAAGCGGCAGCTATCCTACGTTTTTAACGGGAGAACGGATCATCATAGTGAGGACATGCCTCCTTGCCATGAGGGGTGCCAGAAGGATAAGATGGCGCCGAGAGAGAGATTCGAACTCCCGAGGATCGCTCCAGCGGTTTTCGAGACCGCCGCCATACCGGGCTTGGCTATCTCGGCTTGACCGAGCCAATAGGATTACATTATTTAATGTATTGGTCAATCGGGCGCCCATGTCCGACGTGGTCTTAGAAGTCAAGAGAGCGAAGGAGGCGTCCATCGCGATGGCGGTATTGCCGACTTCCGTCAAGAATTCCGCGCTGGAGGCCATGGCGTCGTCACTGGACTCCTGCAGGTCGGAGATCCTTGAGGCGAACGCCAAGGACCTGGATTCTGCTTCTATAATGCTGGACCGCGGGGAGATATCCCAGTCCATGTTCAAGCGCCTCAAGATAGACGACTCCAAGATAGACGGGATGATCGCCGGGATACGCGACGTCATCGGCCTGAAGGACCCGGCGGGCGAGGTCATGTCGGCTTTGGATCTGGACGACGGCCTCACCCTGTATCAGATACGCTGCCCCATAGGCATGCTCGGCGTGATATTCGAGTCCCGTCCGGACGTCGTGCCCCAGATTATGTCCCTTTGCTTGAAGTCGGGGAACTCCGTGGCGTTCAAGGGAGGCCGTGAGGCGTTGGAGTCCATACGCTCCCTGTTCTCCGTGTTGAGGGACGCAGCATCTTCCGCAGGGGTTCCCAAGGAGGCGTTCGTGCTCATGGAGTCCCGTTCCGACATCGACTCCATCCTCGGTCTCGACGGGTACATAGACTTGCTCATACCCAGGGGTTCGAACTCCTTCGTCCAGTACATCCAATCCCACACGAAGATACCCGTCCTGGGCCATGCCGCCGGGATATGCCATGTGTACGTGGACCGCGTCTGCGACATGAGGATGGCGGTCGATGTCGTTTTAGATTCGAAGACGCAGTATCCCGCGGTATGCAACGCGGCCGAGACACTGCTGGTGCATTCCGACATCGCCGGCGCCTTCCTCCCAGAGGCCTGTTCCGCGCTGGCGGGACGCGGGGTGGAGATAAGGGGCGACGAGAAGGTGCTGAAGCTGGTCCCGTCCGCGGTCCCGGCGACGGACGAGGACTGGGACACCGAGTACGGCGACCTGGTGATATCCGTGAAGGTCGTGGACTCGGTACAGGACGCCATAGACTTCATCAACCGCCACGGCTCCCACCACACCGACGCAATCGTGACTTCCGACATGTCCAGCGCCGCTCTGTTCGCGAAGATGGTGGACTCGGCGGACGTGTTCGTCAACGCGTCGACCCGTTTCGCAGACGGATACAGGTACGGCAAGGGCGCAGAGGTCGGGATCAGCACCAACAAGATCCATTCCCGCGGCCCGGTGGGGATGGAGGGCCTGACAATCTACAAATACGTCCTGATCGGGAACGGCCAGGTCGTGAAGGATTACGTCGGAAAGGACGCGAAGCCTTTCACCCACGTCCCGTCCGACAGGGAGTACCCGTTCCGAGGTATGCGGATGTCTGAGAGGAAGGATATCCTTGGGAAGGTCGGGCGCGTGGTCGTCAAGATCGGGACCTCGTCGCTCATCAAAGACGGGGCGGTATCCACCGGATTCATGGATTCCGTGGCGGAGCAGGTCTCCCGCCTTCGGGACGAGGGCCGCGAGGTGCTGATAGTGACCTCCGGAGCCATAGGCATAGGGCTGAAGGCCATGGGGGTCAGGCCCAAGCCGAACGAGATGCCCATAAGGCAGGCGGCTGCGTCCGTGGGCCAGAGCATACTGATGCAGAAATGGTCCGAGAGCTTCCAGAAGCATGGCATCCTGGTGGCGCAGGTCCTCCTGACCTTGGACGTCTATTCTGACAGGGAGAGCGCCATAAATCTCAACAACACCGTCGAGTCTTTGCTGGAGAACGGGGTCATACCCATTTTCAACGAGAACGACGCCGTGTGCATCAACGAGATCAAGTTCGGGGACAACGACACCCTTTCGGCCATCATCGCCAGCAGGACGGATTCCGATCTTCTGGTGATACTCTCGGACATCGACGGCCTTTACGACAGCAACCCCCGGGAGAACAAGGGTGCCAGGTTCATCCCCGTCGTGTACAAGATAGACGCGTCCGTTAGGGCCATGGCCGGCGACGTAGGCTCCAGCCTGGGGACTGGCGGCATGAGGACCAAGCTGGACGCGGCCGAGATATGCGCCGACGCCGGTTGCAACATGATAATCGCTTCCAGCGGCGCTTACGGGGCGGTATACCGCACGGTGGCCGGCGACGACGTCGGGACGCTGTTCGTCTCCGGGAACGAGGTCAGCAAGAAACGCAGGTGGATCAAGCACGCCCATGCGGTCGGTCGCATAACCGTCGACGCCGGCGCCGAGAAGGCCGTCCTGAACCACAAGTCCCTGCTACCGGTGGGGATACGCTCGGTTGAGGGGACGTTCGAGAAAGGCGACGTGGTGGAGATCGTCTCAGGCGG
>JAFZXW010000148.1 GCA_017616575.1 Candidatus Methanomethylophilaceae archaeon | reverse complement strand
TGGAAGCGACGGACATCACCAGGATGTCGCGGTTCTTCACATGGGACATCTCGTGGGCCATGACGCCTTCGAGCTCCTCCTCGTCCAGGATGTCCAGCAGGGGGCGCGTGGCCACGACGGCGGCGTTCTTCGGGTTGCGCCCGGTGGCGAACGCGTTGGGCATCGGGACGTCGGAGATCCCGACCTCGGGCATGGGGAGGCCCGCCCTCTTGGCCAGCTTCTCCACGACCTCGTACAGCTCGGGGCAGTCGCCGCGCTGGATCAACGTGACGTTGTTAGCGGACAGGGCCGCCTTCTTGGACCCGAAATACGCGTAGAAATTCATCGCGACGGATATCCCGAGCATCAGCAGGAGGCCCAGCCAGAGGTCGTCCACGAAATAGCCTATGACCGCGCCTATCGCGACCAGGAGGCCGGTCATGAACACGAACATGGTAGCCGTCTTCAAACGCCAGAGCACACTCATTCGAATCACGTCCCTTGAAGAATCGCCGAACTGTCATTTATTATGTTGCGAAAGAATCGCCGAGGCCGCCGTTTCTGCTGCAAATCCGCCAACCGGACACCTGATGGTCACGCCTCGTACACGTCCCCGACGTAGAAGTCCTTCACCGCGGACAGCCCGAGCTTCACACGCACGTTGGTGATGCCGTTGCGCCCGGTCGAATGGTTCAGGCGGATGTCCACGACGCCGTGGGCCATGAACGAGTCGGCGTAGGCCTCGGCGACCGGCTTCTTCGCCTTCTCCAGGGCCACGGAGCCTAAGAACGCGTGCGCCTTCCGCTTGAACCGGGCCTCCGTCTCCACCAGGACGGCCTCCGGCCCCCCGGACCCGAACCCGCTGAGGACCGCCGGCCCCTTGGGGCCCTCCAGAACCAGGAACGACTCCCTGTATCCCTTCCCGGACTCCAGGAACGGGGTCCTGTGGATCCCTGGGAGAACCTCCACCCATCCCTCCTCGAACACGAGGTCCGCCATCGGCCTCGCGGAATCGGAGATCCCGGACGACCGGGACGCCAGGCCCCCTTTCCCGGAGTAGGACCCTGGAGGCGCATAGACCGCCACCGGAGAGGCGCGTCCTTTCAACACCCCTTCCAAGCCGCGGGCGTTGTCGGGCCTGTCCTGGGACACCACCACCGCGTCGATGGACTGCACGTCCACGCCCAGGCAGTCCAGGTTGTGCGCCAGGTACCTTGCGCGGAGCCCGGTGTCGAAGAGCACCCTCCTCCCCCCGGCCTCCGCCAGCATGGCAGTTCCTCTCGCTCCGATCAACGACGTGTTCTCCTTGGCGCCCTCGTCGTAGACGCATGTCACCTTCACCGTCATATCGCACCTCGACGCTTGTAAAGGGAATCCGGGATGTCCCCGCAGATCCTGTGTATGCTCTCGACCGGGACCTGCCCGTTGGAGAGCCATGCGGACACCTTCTTCGGGACCGTCGTCACGGACATTATCGCCCCCGGCTTCCCCGGGTCGTCGATGTAGTCGGTCTCGATCATGAAGCGGTCGGTCCCCTTCCCGATGGCCTCCTTGACGTTGGTCTTCGACGCCGGGATCGACGGCATGACGCCGTGCGTCTCCTCGTCCGTCACCCACGGAGGGGACGAGTGCTTCACGACCATCCCCCTGTCCAGCCCGGCGGCGTCCGCCAGCTCCGCTAGGGAGCGGTCGGTGTCCGGGTCGGACTCGCAATGGATTATCACAGGGCAGTCGTTCTCCTTGGCCAGCTGCATCCCTCTGAGCAGGACCCTGTCGGAGGCCTCCCTTATCTCCCTCGGAACGGGGAAATGGGGCCTCCCGACCTCCCCTATGGCCGCCGCCTTCCCTTCCGCGACGTCCCTCGCGGCATCCTCCATCCCCTTGAGCATGATCTCCTCCGCCCTCTCGAGGCCGTAAGCCTCGGCCAGAGGGATGATCAGCACCGGATACGGGCCGACCGCGATGTTTATCTCCAAGCCCGTGGCCTCCCTGGCCTTCTCCGCCAGGGAATAGGTTATCTTGTAGGATTCTGCGAAGTCCTCCCCGCGGGAGACCCTGACCTCCTTGTAAGGGAGCGTCACCAGGGTCAGGCCCGTGCCTCCGGCCGCCTCGAACTCTCTGAGCGCGTCGACGTTGCGCCCGGACGGGCTCATGTGGACGTGGTTGTCGTAGACGGGGACCCTTTCGCTCATGGCAGAGTAACCGTCGCGCACGTATTTCATACAACCCGTCTGCGACATGCACGGCGATGTTTCATGACAAGCCCACAGAAAACGTATTTCATGTCAGAACAGCATGGTCCCGACATGTGGGAGCCGCCTGTCGGAGACGACGATTTCAAATCCGTCCGCGACAGCCATGGCTACTACGTCGACAAGAGCAGGCTCATCGCCGAAATCCTCCGCTACAGAGGCTCAGTCTCATTCCTGGTGACCCGCCCGAGGAGGTTCGGGAAATCCCTGAACCTCAGCATGGTCGACGCCTTCTTCAACATGGCATACAAAGGAAACAATTGGTTCGACGGGCTCGAGATATCTAAGGACGCGGAATGCATGGCCGAGGCGGGAAGTCGCCCCGTAATCAGGATGAACTTCAAAGACCTGAACGTCGACGACTACGGATCGTTCCTCTTCGGGGTGGCGGACGAGGCCGCCCGCGCGTGCAGGAAGCACAAATACCTCCTCGGCTCAGACGTGGACGGCACGCTTCTTGAGGATTATTCCCGTCTCCTGAGCAAAAAGGCCTCCGAACCAGAGCTCAGGACGTCGCTGAGGCTGCTGTGCGAAATCCTGGAGGAATGCCACGGGACGAAGGCGGTGGTGCTGATCGACGAATACGACGCTCCCATCCACAGGTCGTACGGGAAGCCGACGCAAGAGA
>JAFZXW010000147.1 GCA_017616575.1 Candidatus Methanomethylophilaceae archaeon | reverse complement strand
GTCGGACGACGAGAACAGCATATCCATGATGCTGGAGGGGCGCGCGGACTTCGCGTTGATCGACGACCCTCTCTACCTGTTCGACCTCGAGGGCTTCGAGATGCAGGAGATCGCCTACATGGGCATGGTCCTGGTGGATAACGGCCCTTCGTTCATCCGGTACAGGTACGGGGCCCAGAGGGTCGCGTTCATGTATCTGGACTCTTTGGAAAGAGAGTATTCGGTGGACGCGGAGACCTCGTCGGTGCAGGAACTTCTGGGGTCGGGGAAGAGCTTCTTCGTGGACGAGCTGGTCCTGACCAGGCGGAACATCCGCGTCAAGAGCGCAGTGGACCCGAAGATGCTCCGCCACGCCGTCACGGCCATATACCGCAAGGAGACCCGCAGCATAGCCAGGCTCATGAGGGCACTCGCGGCTAAAAATTACCGATAAATGTTTTACCCTAAAAGGTAACATATGTCCTTGACGACCTGACTATGTTATATACGGCGGACACTTTGTTCGTCTCGATACTATGGTAATGCCCAACCCCGATTTTGCCAAAGAGATCGCCGCGGCCGGCGGTGAGGAAGTCAAGATGTGCTTCCAGTGCGGAACCTGCACCGCGGGTTGCCCCTCTGGCAGGCAGACCGCCTACAGGGTCAGGAAGCTCATGAGGATGGCCCAGCTCGGACTCAAGGAGCAGATCGTCAACAGCGAGGAGCTCTGGCAGTGCAGCACCTGCTACACCTGCGTCGAGAGGTGCCCCCGCCAGGTCCCCATCGTCGACATCGTCATCGCCCTCAGGAACATCGCCGTCGCGGAGGGCCACATGTACGACAACCACAAGAAGACCGCTCAGAACCTCGCCAACTACGGGCACACCGTCCCCGTCCAGGACAAGATCTCCGCCCTCAGGAAGAACCTGGGCCTCCCCGAGGTTCCCCCGACCGTTCTGGCCAACAGCGCTGCGAAAGCCGACCTGGACAAGATCCTCAAGGCCACCGGCTTCTGCAAGATCGTGGAGTGATTACAATGGCAAAATACGCGTTTTTCCTCGGATGCATCGCGCCTCTCAGATACCCCGGGATCGAGAAATCCACCAGGGAGGTCTGCAAGGCCCTCGGAATCGAGCTCGTCGACCTGACCGACGCCAGCTGCTGCCCCGCCCCCGGAGTCATCAGGGCCTTCAACAAGAAGACCTGGCTCGCGGCCGCCGCCAGGAACCTGGCCCTCGCCGAGAAGGCCGGGCTCCCCATCGTCACCATCTGCAACGGGTGCTACGGGTCCCTGTTCGACGCCGCCCACGAGCTCAAGGAGAACCCCGAGCTCCTCGCCGACGTCAACAAGATCCTCGCCGAGATCGGCATGGAGTACAAGGGCACCACCGTCGTCCGCCACTTCGCCGAGGTCCTGTACAACGACATCGGCTGCGACGCCATCAAGGCCAAGATCACCAACCCGCTCGAGTACAAGGTCGCGGCCTTCTACGGATGCCACTTCCTCAAGCCCAGCGCGATCAAGGAGCTCGACGACCCCGAGAACCCCCACATCCTCGACGACCTCGTAGAGGCCACCGGCGCCAAGAGCATGCCCAGGGCCAACAAGATGCTGTGCTGCGGAGCCGGAGGAGGACTCAAGGCCGCCTTCGGAGACGTCTCCAAGAAGTTCACCCAGACCAACCTGGAGAACATGAAGGCGTCCGGGGCCCAGTTCATCATCGACGTGTGCCCGTTCTGCCACCTGCAGTTCGACGGCTCCCAGAAGGACCTCGGGTTCAACATCCCCGTCCTCCACCTGTCCCAGCTCATGGGGCTCGCGATGGGCATGAAGGCCGACGACCTCGCCCTCACCGTCCATCAGACCCCTGTGGTCCTCTGAAACTTGAAGAGGGGTATTCCCCCTCGTTTTTCCTTTTTATCCTCTGTCCTCCACCCTTTCCGAGCCTCTTTCCGGCGTCTTCGGATTCGGCGTTTTTTTTGAGATAGTTTTTAATACATGCGGTACTATTTTTTTAAGGATAAAATTATCCTTAAAGTGATAAAAAAAATTGTCTGGCTATCGGCCTCCCTGTGCTCCTCGGACGGAGGCCCGATTTGAGAACGTTTTAATACCTTCAGAGATTGGACGATGAACAGCAACAGGAGCTGTACAAATGGCACCAGCAAAGAAACCCAAGTCGTCCGCAGGCCGCAAGGTCAAGGACAAGTGGAAGGCGAAGGAGTGGTACAAGATCCACGCCCCTCGCATGTTCAACGAGTCGGAGATCGGAGAGACCCCCTCCGCGGACCCCGAGTACGTCATCGGCCGTACCGTCGAGGTCACCGTGCAGGACCTCACCGGAGACTTCTCCAAGATGCACATCAAGCTGAAGTTCAAGGTCGCCTCCGTCGACGGATACGACGCGAAGACCGTCTTCGTCGGGCACGACCTCACCAGCGACTACGTCAGGAGGCTGACCCGCAGGAGAAAGACCAAGACCGACCACGTCGTCGACATCGTCACCAAGGACGGCTTTGAGTACAGGATCAAGACCATGTCCATCGCCGAGAGGCGCATCCAGTCCTCCCAGGAGGAGGGCATGAGGGCCGTCATCGGAGAGACCCTCGTCCAGATCGGAAAGGAGAAGACCCTCTCCGAGATCGTCAAGGACATCGTCTCCGGGGACCTGGCGAAGGACCTCGCCAAGGCCTGCCGCGTCGTCATACCCATCAAGAGGATCGAGATCCGCAAGTCCGAGGTCCTCAAGGCCGGAGAGGGCGAGCCCGAGTCGATCCTGCCCGCCGCCGAGCCTGTCGCCGAGGAGGAGGCCCCCGCAGAGGAGGAGGCCCCCGCCGCCGAGGCGGAGTGAGACAAACCAGGGGTCGTCGACCCCTCTTTCCTTCTATTTTTCAGCCGACGCGCCTTCCAGTTTTTGCCGTCGTTTTCTCGAATAAGATAGTCTTAAGTCGAGTGATTGTATGCGGTCTGCCGATGGACGAGACCGCACTTCTTACCAGCGTAGCGTTGTTCACGTTGTTGGCTGGCGTATGCGCGATCGTCTTCAACAAGGCCAAGCTTCCCCCGCTGATCGGATACCTGACCGCGGGGATCGTGGTCGCCAACGTCTTCGTCATCGACGAGACCGGGTTGACGGCCGTGGAGATCCTTTCGGACTTCGGCCTGGTGCTGCTGATGTTCTGCATAGGGCTGGAGATCAATCTTACAAAAATCAAGAAGCAAGGCAAGTTCGCGGTCATGGTCGCCGTGGTCCAGCTGCCGATATTGGTCGTAGGCGGAATGGCCGCAGGCATGCTGATGGGATTCGACGGGGTCCAGGCCATCGCGCTAGGCGCAATAATATCCGGTTCTAGCACGGCCGCGGTCATGGCGGTCCTCAAGTCGCAGAACAGGCTCAACAAGGATCACATAGAGATGCTCGTCCTGGTCCTGATAATGGAGGACATAGGGCAGGTGGTGATCCTGTCGATGCTGACCCCCGCATTCGCCGGGGCGTCCATGAACACCTCCGACCTGGTGGTCCTGATCACCACCATCGCCTTGTTCATGGTCGCGAGCCTCGTGATTGGGCTCAAGCTCGAGGTCGCCCCCCGTCTGATGAACTGGATCACCGACCATGTCCCGTGGGAGACCGCGATAGTCATATCGGTGGGAATGGCGTTCGGCATGGCATTGCTGGCAACCAAGGCCGGGCTCTCCATGGCCATCGGGTCGTTCCTGATGGGTCTGCTGCTGTCCTCCGCGAGGAAAGGGGAGGCCATCAACGAGTCGATAGAGCCGATGAAGAGCCTGTTCATGGCGATGTTCTTCATCTCCGTGGGAATGGAGGTCCATCTGGACACCCTCGTCCAGAACCTCACGATGATCCTCGGCATGTATGGGCTGTTCGCGATCCTCATGACCGTGGCCGTGTTCCTCGGATACTGGGTGGCGGGGGAGAGCGGGAGGATCGGATTCCTTTCCGCCATAGGCCTCACCGCCATGGGGGAGTTCGCGTTCATCATATCCAAGGAGGCCTTGGGCTACGGGGTCGTCGATGAGACGTTCTATACGTCGATAATCGGGGCCGCGCTGGTGTCCATGGTCATGCTTCCGATACTCTCGCGCTTCGCGGACAAGATATGGGACAGGGCGGAGGCATCGCGTCCGGCCTTCCTCAGGAAGTGGGTCGCGTCCGCCAACAGGTTCAGGGACGACATGTACCAGAACGTGTACGACACGAACAAGAAGACCAGGAGGCTCCTCCGCCGCGGGATGGCCTACGCCTACGTCGACGTCCTGATAATCCTGCTCATAGAGATCGTGTTCTTCTTCTGCGTGCCGGCCGTCAGCTCCTTCCTCGACAGCATGTACGGAGGCGGGGTGCACATGTGGGATTTCGCCCTGGTGGTCCTCAACTTCGTCGTCTTGATACCTCCGATAGCGTACCTGGTGGAGAACCTGAAGCGTCTGGACGAGCTCATCGTCAACAACTCCCGCCGCATGGCCGTCAAGAGGGGGAAGGGCGTGACGAACGTCTATGCCGAGATTCTGGAGATCAATTCCTACGTCGTCGTCACCATCATAGACCTCGCGCTGATTGTTATCATCCCTAACCCGCTAACCCTGGCTGAGCATCTCCTGGTGGCGGCTGTCGCCGTGCTGATCGTGGCGTTCATAATACTCCGCCGCCGCAGACGCAGGTCCGCGGAGATGAAGTCGGTGGAAGTTCCTAAAGAGGAACGAAATCGATATAAACCAGCATCCAATCATCCGCCCAAGGCCGGGGTGGCTCAGCCTGGTGGAGCGTCGGACTCATAGGGTTCTGGTCAATAGACCTCTTCCAGGGAAATCCGAAGGTCATGGGTTCGAACCCCATTCCCGGCACCATATCTTTCTGCGACCCTTGCGGTTTTGTTTATAATCCGGACGCCGTTCCAGTCCTGATGAGGCTGATAATATACACGGGGAAGGGAGGCGTCGGGAAGACGTCCGCCTCTGCGGCCACCGCGTACAGGCTCTCCAAGCTCGGTTACCGCACCATGCTGGTGAGCGCGGACTCCGCCCACTCCCTGGGAGACTCCCTCGGGGTGGAACTGGGCAAGTCCGTAACCAAGGTGGCCGAGAACTTCGACGCGCTCGAGATAGACATAGTCCACGAGATGTACTCCCGTTGGAACGAGATACAGCAGTATGTGTCCGCGTTCATGCTGTCGCAGGGGATGGGGGACATATCCGCGGAGGAGATGGCGATATTCCCGGGGATGGAGATGATCTCCGCCCTTTTCTATCTGAACACCTTCAGCAAGTCCGGGGAGTACGACGTCGTGGTCCTGGACACCGCGCCCACCGGGGAGACTTTGAGGCTCCTCAGCTTCCCGGACGTATCCAACTGGTATCTGGACCGCATGTTCTCGATGATCAAGAGGATGATCGGCCTTGCACGCGTCACCGTCGGAAGGATGATGGAGATGCCCCTCCCTTCGAAGGAGGTCCTGGACTCCTTGGAGGACATCAAGAGGAACATGAAGGACGTGAAGTCCATCCTGGAGGATC
>JAFZXW010000146.1 GCA_017616575.1 Candidatus Methanomethylophilaceae archaeon | reverse complement strand
GGAAGGGACCGAGAACTCGACGTCCTTGGTCTCCGTCTCGGAGCCGTCGACGACGTCTATGGAGCACACGATGGCAGAAGAATCCCCGCGGTCCTCCTTGCGGATACTGTTGATGACGAACTCCCTTGCAGACCTCTCCATGCCGCACCTGCCCGGCCGTCGTAACGTAATCACGACTAAACAATTATCGCATCGAGAAAACAGGACGGTAACATGGCTTTCGCCGCGCTTCCTAGGCGTCGCAAGTGGACAGTACCATATACGCAGTAGGGGATGACCGCGGCATGAAAGTCTCGCAGAGGATATCGCAGATTCCGATGTCCGGGATAAGGAAAATGTTCGACCTGGCGGGGCCGGGGTCCATCAACCTCGGCCTGGGGGAGCCTGACCTGGACCCCCCCGAGCTGGCGATAGCAGGCATGAACGCGGCGGCGCTCAGGGGAATGAACAAATACGGGCCGACCGCCGGGATCCCGGAGCTCCGCGAGGCGGTCGCCGAAAGGTTCTCCAGATACGGTAAGATAACGGCATCAAACGTCATGATAACCCCCAGCGGGTCCTCGGCCCTCTTGGAGATAGCCCAGACGTTCGTAGACCCGGGGGACGAGGTCCTCGTCCCGAGCCCTGGGTTCGTCATATACGGGCCCCACGCCCAGCTATGCGGCGGCAAAAGCGTAGAGTACAGGCTGACGGACGGCGACTTCCAGCCGGACATCGACGACATCCAGTCCAAGATCACTCCGAAGACGAAGATGGTGGTTGTCACGACGCCTTCGAACCCCACTGGAGGCGTCCTTTCGGAAGAATCGAAGAAGGCCCTCCTGGACATCTCCGAGGACAAGGACGTGATCATCCTGTCCGACGAGGTCTACGACTCCTTCGTCTACGAGGGTAAGCATGTGTCGTTCATGGACCGCCTGGACAGGGCCGTGGTGGCCAACGGGTTCTCCAAGATGATGGCCGTGACCGGATGGAGGATGGGCTTCCTCTGCGCCGACGAGAGCGTCATGCCCGACCTGATCAAGATGCAGTACCACGTCTGCGCCAGCCCCAACATGCCCGCGCAGTACGGCATACTTGACGCCCTTCCCGCGATAGACCCCTACCTTGACAAGGCCAAATCAATATACAAAAGAAGGAGGGACCTCATAACCTCAAGGATAAACTCGATCCCGGGGATGAGCCTCTCGCCTCCCAAAGGGGCGTTCTACGCCTTCCCGTCCTACGACGCGGACGTCCCCTCCGCCGAGCTGGCAGGGGATCTCGCCAAGAACGGGCTGATATGCACGCCCGGATCCGCCTTCGGAAAATACGGCGAAGGGCACCTCCGGTTCTCCTACGCCGCGTCCGAGGAGAAGATCTCCAAGGGAATGGATATATTGTCTGAAGTGATGGGCCGCCTAAGGTGAACGAATGAACGAAGACGATCCCAACAAGGGACTTTTCGGTGGCGACGAGCCGGAGCTCGGCCCTGAGGAGGCTCACGAGCTCAAGATCTTCGGCAAGAACCCGGACAGGGTGTCCGCGATGGAGAGCCTGTTCGGAAAGGACCTCCTGGCGTCCGTAGACGAGAACAAGGAGATGCCGGAGGAAGCGAAGCGCCAGCTCGTGTTCAAGCTCACAGCCAACAGCGTCCTGGACATGATAATGGACTCCCTGGCCCCCGAGACCGCGGAGGAGGTCGCCGAATGCCTGAACGGCTACATAGGCGTCGGACTCGTCAACAAGAGGTTCGGCGTGGACCTGTACAAGGAGCTCTACGACGCCCTCGGCAAAATAGAGAAGGAAGAGGGGGAGAGCGACGAGGACTACGACCGGAAGATCGACCAGTTCTCCGACCAATGGTGGTACATACCCCAGCCTCTCCTGAACAAGCGCAACCCATCCGACGCGATCCGCGAAGAGATGCTCAAATTCGGACTTGAAGAGCGATGACGGGATGGCACACCGCGTCCGCCCCCGGGAAGTTCGTGATCCTGGGGGAGCATTCCGTCGTATACGGGAAGCCGGCGGTGGTCCTGGCAGCGGACCGCAGGATAACCTGCGGGGTCAGACGCGGGAAGCGCAACCTGCTCAACGGGGAGCCCATCGAGTTCTCCAGGCAGCCGCACTTCCGCTATCTTACACGGAACCTCCGCCATGCGGTCGAGTTCGTGACCCGCAGCGACATCCCCACCGGTGCCGGCCTAGGCTCCTCCGCGGCGCTCGCCGCCTCCATAGCCTTGGCGCTGGAGGACATGGCCGGCAACGACCCGGACGAGCGCAAGCTGGTTGACGAGGCCTACGGGGCGGAACTGGCCGCGCAAGGCAACGGAAGCCCCATGGACGCCTCCGCATGCGTGCACGGCGGCGGGATCGGAGTGAACATCCCCGGAACCGAGAAGAGGGGGCTGTGGAGGATCAGCCGCAACGGGCGCGTATGGAACGTCTCCGACGTGGACGTCCCGAGCATGACGTTCGTCGTGGGCAACACCGGGGTCAAGGCCCCCACCGGGCCGCAGGTCGACAAAGTCCGCCGCTTCGTAGGCAGGAGCAATTTCGCATCCGAGATGATCGAGGAGATCGGCAACGTGACCCTCTCCGGTTACGACGCCTTGCAGAGGGGGGACGTCGAGGCCTTGGGCCGCATGATGACGACGGACCACAAGCTGCTGTCCATCCTCGGGGTATCCTGCAAGGAGCTCAACAAGCTGGTCAACGCGGCGCTCCCCTACTCGTACGGCGCGAAGCTCACCGGCTCCGGAGGCGGGGGGTGCATGGTCGCCCTGACCGACGAGCCGGAGAAGGTCGCCTCCGTGATAACGGCTAGAGGCGGCGTCGCGTACGTGATGGGCGCCGGGTCCCAGGGTGCGCGCATCGAGAGGTCTGTCCCGGACGGGCCGGTTTTCGACATCCCCGGCTTCGTGCGACCGGAAGCGGAAAGATGAGAGCGTCCGATGCGATATGCGACTTGAGGATCTGGATATTCTGCGCCCTCGCCCTCAGCCTGCTGACCGGGGCGGTGGACATCCCGTCCTCGGAGCTGATAATAATCGCGTTGATGGTCCAGATGACCCTGTCCATGGACGGCCTCAGCATCTCGAAGGAGATGCTTTCAGAAGGCCGCCGGGAGATGCTCCACTCCGTGCTCCTGTGCTACGGGGTGAACACCGGGATCACGCTCGTCGTCGGATCCCTGTTCCTCGCCACCGACCACGAGGCGATGTGGGAGGGGTGGGTCCTCCTGGCCTCGATGCCCTGCGCCATATCGGTGGTCACGGCCGCCATCCTCACCAGGGGAGACCTGAACGCCGCGGTGGTGGCGGTCGCCTCCACGTACGTGTCGGGCATCGCGCTGGCCCCCGCGATTTCCTTCGCCCTCATCGGGAACGCCGTGAGCCCGCTGGAGATACTCAAGTACATCGTGCTGTTCATAGCCGTGCCGGCTCTCCTGACCATCCCGCTGAGAAGGCTGAGGCTGGACCGCAAGGTGAAGGTCCCGATAATCAACATGATGATGGCAATCATGCTCTTCCTCTCGGTCAGCTCCAACAGGGACTTCATGCTGTCGTACCCGCTCACGATAGCCGTCGTCCTGGTGGCCGCTAGCATGAGGCTCCTCGCCCTCGCCGCCGTCTCCAGATGGATGAACAGGCGCCTGAAGACCGACCGCGGGTCCGTCCCGGTCTATCACGTGCTGTGCGTGTGGAAGAACACCGGGCTTTCGGTTTCGATGTGCATGCTGCTGCTGGCAGGTACGCCGGAATCCGTGATACCGTGCTTCGTGTGCATGATTGTGGAGTCTCTGTGGTTCTCCATGTACACCAGCAAAAAATCGTCAGCCGCTGACGTCGCTCGAAGAAATGCTTCTGCCTCTCCTTGGAGATGTGGAGGATGACCTCGGCGATCTGCCTGGCCTCGTCCTCGGAAAGGCTGACCTCCTCGCAGAGCTCGTGGTACCTCTGGACGACCTCGCGCTCCTTGGCCGCATCGAACGCACTGGAGGCCGTATAGTAGCCGGCCTTTTCCAG
>JAFZXW010000145.1 GCA_017616575.1 Candidatus Methanomethylophilaceae archaeon | reverse complement strand
CGTCGACCATGACGAGCGCGTCCGGGTTCTGGGAACGGACCTCCTTGGCCAGGGCGACTGAGTCGCTGAACACGCCGGTGGAGGACTCGTTGCTGACCCAGCATACCGCCTCGGTGTCCTTGGCGACCTTCCCCGCGATGTCCGCGGGCTTCATGGCCTTGCCCCAGGGGACCTGGACCTTGTCCACGGCCTTCCCGTTGAGCTCGCCGAGCTCGATGGACCTGTTCCCGAAGGACCCGTTGGTGATGCCGAGCATCTTCTCCGAGACGCCGTTCCTGACGGCCGCCTCCAGCATGATGGTGGCCGACCCTCCGACGAGGAACACGTCCATGTCGGTGTCCAAGGCCTTCTTGATCTTCTCCACGATCCCCGCGTGCAGCTCCTTGTACTCTTTGCACCTGTGGGTGATCATAGGCTTCGTCATAGACTGGAGTACGTCGGCCTCCACGTTGACCGGACCGACGGTGAATAGCGTCCTGCTCAAGGTAATCCCTCTGCCCTCAGGGGCGAATGTGGGGGGTATGAGCCCCCCATTATAATAAATTGCCCGGATGCGGTCAAAGCCCTGATATTACGGACTTGATCCTCGCCATGCCCTCGCGGATCTGCTCCTCGGAGGCCGCATAGGAGATCCTGATGAACCCCTCCCCGCCGGGCCCGAAGGCCGTGCCGGGGGTGACCGCGACGTGCCCCTCCCTGAGGAGGGTCTCGGCCAGCTTCACGGAGGGAATGCCCCTGTTGTACTTGGGGAAGACGTAGAACGCGCCCTGGGGCACGTTGCACTCGAAGCCGGGGATCTCCGACATGAGGTCCATGACGAGCCCGCGGCGCCTCCTGAACTCCTCCACCATGCGCCTCTTGGGCTCCTGGGTGCCGGTTATCGCCTCGACCGCCGCCTTCTGGACGAAGGACACGGCGCAGGATATGGAATGCGACTGGAGCTTGTTGAGGGCCTTGACGTCGTCGGCGGGGGCGATGGCCCACCCCAGCCTCCAGCCGGTCATGGCGTAGGACTTGGAGAGGCCGGAGACCACTATGGTGTTCTCGAACATTCCAGGGAAGGATGCGATGGAGACGTGCTCCCCCTCGTACACGATGCTCGAGTATATCTCGTCGGAGAGGACCTTGATCCCGTGGGCCTTCGCGATGTCCGCGATCTGCCTGAGGCTGTCGCGGGGCATGACGCAGCCGGTGGGGTTGGAAGGCGTGTTCAGGACGATCATCCTGGTCCTGGGGGTGATGGCCTCCTCCACCGCGGCGGGGTCGAGCACGAAGCCGTCCTCGAAGCGGGTAGGCACGTAGACGGGGACTCCCCCGGCAAGGCGGATGCAGGCCTCGTAGGACACCCACGAAGGGTCGGAGAGGATGACCTCGTCGCCGGGATCGATGTAGGCCAGGGCGGTCAGGAAGATCGCCTGCTTGCACGGGGTGACGAGGACGTTGGACTGGTCGCACGGTATGCCGTGCTCGGCGCGGGCCTGGTCTGCGATGGCCTTCCTGAGCTCCGGGATCCCGAGGGACGGGGTGTAATGGGTGTACCCCTCGCGCAGAGACGCGCAGCACGCTTCCACGATGTTGTCCGGGGTGACGAAATCCGGCTCCCCCATGGAGAAGGACACCACGTCCACTCCCTCCGACTTCATCTGACTGACTAGATTGGAAATAGCTATCGTACCTGAAGCGGGAATCTCCATGAGCCTCTTCGAAACCATCGCAAGCGCCTCTTCCCGTGGCGAATCCGCAGAGCCGTTATAAATATTACCAGTCTGGAAGCCAGTGTAGGGCGAGCGTGAGGACGGAATAAACGGTTTGAGGGGCCGAAGCCCCTCTTGGTTCAGGAAACCAGGTACAGGTTGCCGTCGGTCCCCGAGAAGACGTGGCCCTTCAGGTTGGCCGGGGTGGCCGAGAGCTTATTCGCCCCGTCGTAGAACGTCAGGCCGTAGAAAGCGTACGAGCCCACGGACTGGAGCCCGTCGCCGAACGAGACCTCCGTGAGGGACGGGCAGGAGGCGAACGCCTTCATCCCTATCGTCTTCACGTTGGAAAGGTCGGCGGATGCCAGGGTCTCGCAGGCATAGAGGGCCTTCTCGTCGACGGACGTCACCGACACCTCCCAGCCCTTGTATATCACGACGGAGGGGAGGGCGGAGGCGCCGTTCTCGAAGCCTATGACGGAAGCCTCGCGGGACGCCGCGGAGGTCACCTTGAACTGGATCCCGTCCACGGAAAAGTCCTCCCCGACGACGAGGTCGGCGGTCATGCGGAGGACCTTTCCGGACCCGGTGAAGAAGTGCCCGCGCATGTTCTTGAGCACGGCGTCCATGGGCTCCCCTTCGAGGTCCAGGAAGGTCAGGCCGTAGAACACGTTGCCTCCCATGTACGTCAGGGACTTGGGCAGGGACACGTTCTCCAGCGAGGTGCACCCGCTGAACGCGCTCGCGCCTATCTTCTTGACGCCGTCCTCGACGGTAAGGTCCTTCAGGTTCACGCACCTGTAGAAGGCGTACTCCTTGACGGTGCTCAGATTGCCGGGGATCGTCAGGGTCGTGAGCCCGTAGCAGTACGGGAACGCCTTGACCCCCACGGAGGCGACGGTGGACAGGTCCACGCTGGCCACCCCGTTGTTCTTGTAGAACGCGTTGCTGCCGATGACGGCGCCGTGTCCGCTGAAGGTGATCGAGGTCATCTTCTTGCAGGCGCTGAACGCGCTGTCCTCCAGCACCACGCCGTCCCCGGTCACGTCGAGGGACGTTATGCCGCAGTTGTAGAAGGCGTAGGTCGCTATCGTCTGCACGGTCTTCGGAACCACGAGGGTCGAGAGGTTCGTGCAGTTCGCGAAGGCCTTCATGCCGACGTGGTTGACGCTTCCTAGGTCGACGAACACCAGGTTCTTGGAGTTGTAGAACGCCTTCTCCCCGATGGTCGCTACGAACAGGCTCTCGCCCCTGAACTCTATGCGGTCAGGCACGGTGAGATGGGTTATGACGCCCTCGTAACCGATGACGGAGACCTTCAGCGGGTCCGTGATCAGGACCTTGTACTTCAGGCCGTCGAAGGTGAACTTCTCGCCCTCCTTGAACGCGTTCTTCTTCAGCACTCCTCCGGACCCTTCGAAGAGGTAGCCCTTCAGGTCGGCGGGCGCGCTGACGGCAGTCCCGTCCATCTTGAGGAAGGTGGTGCCCTGGAACGCCTTGGATCCGATGGTCTTCAAGGACTCCGAGAACTTGACGCTCTTGAGGGCGCCGCATTCGTAGAACGCGTATGACTTCACCTCGGAGACGGCGTTCATCTTCACGGTCTCGAGCTTGGAGCAGTTGGCGAGGGCCTTGCTGCCGACGGTCGCGACGTCGCCGAAATCGATTGACTTTATAGTGGCGCAGCCGTAGAACGCCCTGTCGGCAACTGAAGACACGACGAGCTTCGCGCCGCCGTATCTCACCTCGGCGGGGACGACGACGTCGACGGGGCTGCCAGCGTACCCGGACAAGGAGACCTTGTTGGGGCTCAGCGAAAGGACGGTGTACAGCAGGCCGCGGACCTTGAAGGCGTCGCCGACATCCAGAGACACCTCGCGGACCAGGCTCTTGTCGCCCGGCCCCTTGTAGACGTATCCGGCGAGGTCGTTGACGCCGAGCTTGGTCTCGCCGTCAGCGTCGTAGAACGTCAGTCCAGAGAAGGCGGCGGAGCCTATGGAGGCCACCGACGCCGGGACCTTCACGTACTCGAGCGCAGGGCAGTTGTAGAACGCGTAAGAGCCGATGGCCTTCAGATTGTCGCCTGAATCGACCGTCTTCAAAGCGGTGCAGTTCGCGAACGCCTTGCTGCCGACGGACGTCACGTCACCCAGGTCGGCGGTGACGACGGTGGCGCAGCCGTAGAACACCTGGCCCTCTATCGCGGTGACGGCTATGTCGACCCCGCTGCAGACGGCGACCTTCGGGACCTTCAGGTTCTTCATGGTCCCGGTGTACCCGATCACGGACGCGGTGAAGCCGGGGGAGACGGACGTGACCTTGTACTTCAAATCCCCGTAGAAGAACGTCTCGCCCAGGAAGACCCCCTGGCGGACGAGCTTCCCGTTTCCTCCCACGTACTCGTGGCCCTTCAGGGACGAGGCGGTCTTCTGAAGGACGGTGGCGCCGTCGACGTCGTAGAATGTAACGCCTTCGAACGAGTTGGACCCGACCGACGTTATGCTCGAAGGTATGGACACGAGCCCGACGGCGGTACATCCGGAGAACGAGTTCTTCGCCAGCGCCGTTATGCTGAACTCCGCGTTCATGTACTCCGCCTTCGCCGCGATCCTGATCTCGTCGGAGGGGCTCTTGAGGTTCACCGCGGCCGCCTTGTTGGGGTTCACCGAGGTGATCTTGTACTTGATGTTCTCGTAGACGAACGTCTCGTTCACCTTGTACGGGGCCTCCCATACGGCGGTGAGGGTGAGCGTCTCGCCCGTGTATCTCCAGACGCCGTCGGCGACGTATCCTATGGCGCTCGTCGGGAGGGAGCCGTCGGGGTTGATGACCAGGAGGTCTCCCGAATAGTACCCCGAGAGACGGAGGTAGGCCGCGGTTGCAGGCGTCGTTATCGTGGCGCCGGATGCCCCGTACTTCGCGGTCGCGGACCCTCCGGCGTCGCCCTCCCCCTTGTCCAAGGTTATGGCGGTGACCGGGGAGTCCCACTGGGCGTACAGGTTGACGGTCGCCTTGTCCGTCTTCGTGAGGTTCTTGACGGTCGCCTTGTCGGCGTATCTCGTCCCGGTGCCGTCGGCCTTGGTGTTCCAGGACAAGAACGAGTAGGGCGCGTTGACGAACGTGTTGGCCGCAAGGGCGGCGCTCTTGTTGTACGTCATCGACTGGGTCGCGGTGGCCTCCGGGGTGCCGCCGGTGTTGTCATGGAACTTGACCGTATAGGTTATCGGGGCCCACTGGGCGTACAAGGTGATGTCGTCCAGGTTTATCACGGCCGCCTTGTCCATATACGATGTCCCGGACCCGTCCTTGGCGGTGTTCCAGGACGCGAACTTGTATCCCGTCTTCGAGAACTGGTTGGCGCTCAGGGGCACGCTGTTCTCGTAGGCCACCGCCTGGGGGCTCATGGTCCCGGAGCCGCCGTTGGCGTTGAAGGTGACCGTGTACGTGCCGACCTCCCACGTCGCGGCGACGGTCAGGTCGTGCGAAGGCATGACGGACGGGATCTGCGGGGTCCATCCGGCGAACGTGTACCTGGGCAGGACGGGGTCGGCGGGCGCGGTTATGGCGGTGCCGTAGTCCTGCGTGATGGCGGGGATGCTGCTCGCCCCCGTGTTGGCGAAGCTGATGGTGTACTGGTTGATTTTCCACACGGCGTAAAGGGTCAGGACCTCGTCCGCCCCGGCGATGTTGCTCACGTACTGGTGGTCCTCGTAGGCCACGGGGCCCGTGGAGGACGTCGCCCATCCCATGAACGAGTGCCCGGCCTTGGAGAACTTGTTCCACGAGATGTACTCGCTGGTGTCGATGTAGATCGTCTGTATGCCCATGGAGCCGGTTGCGTCGGCGGCGTTGGCGTCGAAGGCCAGGGTGTAGGTCCCAGGGGCCCAGTTGGCGACCATGGTGGCGGTCTTGGACGCGTCGTAGGACAGGTTCATGACGTACAACGGGCTGCCCGAGGTGCTGTTCTTCGCAGGGACGGTGGAAGACATCCAACGGTATGTTCCGGCCTTGGTGTCGGAGCATGCCGCCCATCCCGTGGCTTCGCCGGAAACGGTCCAGCCGAGGAATATGTATCCTGCCTTCGAAGGCTCGGATATGGCGTACTTGCTGTCGTAGGTGAACGTCTTGTCGGTGTGGCTGCCCGTGCCTCCGGCGAGGTCGAAGGTCAGCTTGTACTTGATGGGAGCCCACTGGGGCTCCAGATGGACCGTCCCGCCCACGGTGGACGAGAGGGAGGCCACCCAGGTGTCGCCGCTGGCCGCCTTGAAGGGCGTTCCCGCCGTTATCGAAGCGGAGACGCTCCCCTCGGCGCCATAGACGGCGATGCTGTAGTCGACGTCGCCTGAGAGGAGCCACCCGGAGAAGCTGTACCCGGCCCTGGAGGGCTGGCCGACGTTCAAGGCCTCGTCGCCGGAGAGCGCGTACGTGCGGTCGTCGTAGTCGTTCACCACGGTGTACTTGGGGACCCATTTGGCGTAGAGGTCGTAGGTGGCGATGTCGCCCTTCCAGGTGTAGCCGTCGAAGAGGGGGTTGACGTCGCTGTCGAGGTCCGTCCATCCGCCCCTGTTGATGAGCATCCCGGAGGGGT
>JAFZXW010000144.1 GCA_017616575.1 Candidatus Methanomethylophilaceae archaeon | reverse complement strand
GCATGGCCTTGGTGGCCGCCGTGCGGCTGACGATGTCCGCCAGGAACAGTATCACCGACCCCAGGGCGGCGGCGCTCGGTATCACCAGGCGGCTGTCGCTCCCGACCACCATCCTCACTATGTGCGGGCATAGCAGCCCCAAGAACCCTATGATCCCTGTGAAGCAGATCACGGAGGCGGTCATGAGCGCTATCGCCACCAAGCAGATCGTACGGAAGTTGTTGATGTTCAGCCCGAGCGCCTTGGCATCGTTGTCGCCCATCATCAGGAGGTTGAGCTTGTTGGACATCAAGTAGAGGAACACGGAGCAGACCGCGGTGAACACGAACATAATGGGGACGTTGGACCAGGTCATGCCGTTGAGCGACCCGACCTCCCACACGAAGATGGAGTCCATCGTGGTCTCGTCCGCGAGGAGCATCAGTATGGTCGTCACCGACGAGAAAATGTAGGATATGGCGGTCCCGACGAGGATTATGGTGACGACGGACCCGTGGGAGATGCGGGATATGAATATCATCAGAAACGCCGGGATCAGGCTGAACAGGAACGCGTTGAACACCAGCCCGTAGCCTCCGACCGCCTGCACGGTTATGCCGAGGACCATGCACACGGACACCCCCAGGACCGCTCCGGACGAAATCCCTGTGGTATAAGGGTCGGCGAGCGGGTTCTTTATGACGCTCTGCATGGCGGCGCCCCCGATCGCCAGGCTGCAGCCGGTGACCACCGTCGCGACGGCGCGGGGGATGTTAACGTCCCAGACCAGGATGTCCGCCAGGAACAACGGGTCGGTGCGGTCGTACGTGACCCCCCACAGATGGTCCCATATCAGCTGGTACACCTGGGTGAACGTGACGAGCTTCTGGCCGAGCGTGACGGAGACCCCTGCCAGTATCAATGCGATGGCGGCCATCGCGGCGATGAAGAGGACGCTGCGCCGGCGATAGGAGCGGTAGCTGCGGATGAAGCCGTCCGAGGTGCTGACGCTTCCGGGATCGAAGAGCTCCCTCTTCCAGTCGTTGCGGTCGGAATAGATCATGCATCCGACCACGATGCACATGAGGGAGACAATGGACGACTCGAAGTACAGGACGGCGTTGCTGGCCTCAGTGATCCTGGGAATCGAGACGAACCCTAACACCGCCGTGATGACAAAGACGGCAAGAACCGTCGCGATTCTAAAACGAATGCTGCTCATCTTATCCCTTTGACCAGCTGCCGAAGACTGACGCCCCGTCTCAGCACATTATTGGCATAATCATCCAATACATATAGGTATATATTTGCTGTCAAAATCGAACATTTCACAACGATTGAAACAGTAAAAGAGCTTCCGAAGCCGCAGACAGCCCGCCGACCTTCACCGCCCATGGGATGGACGAAGTCGAATTGGGGCTTTCCCCCTAGACGCCGCGTCGCATCCAGACTCATACGCCTCCGCCGTATCCTCATTGGCAAGAAGCCGCTATACGCAATCGGACCGAACGATGCCGTGTCGATCGGTCCGACCGACCGGCACAAGACGAAAAAACCGGACGACCTAGAACGGGGCCGCCAAGACGAAAGCATGATTTCCCGCTGCATCGTATCGGATCCAAGAGAATCACATGAGGGCGTCCCCTCACGTCCACTATGCTGCAATCCACGCCGTACACATCCCTGATGGAATTCTCCGTGATGACCTCCTCGGGACGCCCTATGGCACGAACTACGCCTGGAGGGGCCATCATCACTATCCTGTCCGCGAACCTCGACGCTATGTTCAGGTCATGGCTGATCATGACGACGGACATGCCTCCCCTGGAAGCCAGATCCCTCAGCGTCATGGTGACCTGTATCTGGTGCCTGGCATCCAAATTGGCGGTGGGCTCGTCCAGTAAGAGAAACCTAGGCGTCTGGGCCAATCCGCGGGCGATGACCATCCTCTGGTGCTGGCCGGCGGAGAGCTCGTTCGACCCGCGCATGGAAAGGTCCCTGATGCCCATCATGTTCAAAGTCCTCCTGACTATCTCCTTGTCCAAGGACGAGATGTTCCCAAGCCTCTGATGGGGCCTTCTGCCCATCATAACCGTGTCGAACACCGTCATGGAGAACATATCACCGCTGACCACCGGGACGAACGCCATCAACTTGGCCAGTTCCCTGGGAGGAATAGAGGCAATGTCCCTTCCATCGATTGAGATGCGGCCTCCAGTAGGCTTGTTTATGCCGTCCAAGCACTTCACCAGCGTCGACTTCCCCACGCCGTTAGGGCCTATGATGCAGGTCAGACCCTGCCCCTCCAAATCGAAGCTTATCCCATCCAGCACCTTCGAATTTCCGTAAGAGAAATCAAGATCTTCGACGGAAAGCCTCATCCCCAGGCCTCCTTCCTCTGCCTGACCACCAGATACAAGAACAACGGCCCGCCGATGAACGAGGTGACGACGCCGACCTGGAGTACCGCCGGAGATATGACAGTGCGCCCCACAAGGTCGGCGACTATCAGCAGCAAGGCGCCGAACGCCATGGATGCGGGAACAAGGTAACGGTTGTCCGCTCCGACGAACATTCTGGCCACATGCGGGGCCACCAGGCCTACGAAGCCTATTATCCCCGTGAAGCTGACCACCGAGGCGGCCATCAAGGACACCACCAGCAACAAGGCTATGCGCATGGTCGACGCGTTCATGCCCAGGGATCTGGCGCTCTCGTCCCCTGCGGAAAGTATGTTGAGGTCCCGAGACAGCAGCATCACGGCCATGCTTCCGGCCGCCGTCACCGCCAGCATTACCGGGAGATCGCTCCAGTGCAACCCGTCGAAAGACCCGACCTGCCATTGGTACACCGCCTCCAGGTCGTTCGGGTCCGCCCAAAGCCGCATGACAGTGCTGAAGGCGTTGAAGATGTACATCACCGCGATTCCCGCCAGGATCATGCTGACCGGCGACACCTTCTTTATCATCGATATGGAGACGATCATCCCGGTCGGTATGAGCGAGAAGAGGAACGCGCTCGCCACTATGGTGCCGTCGTTAGCCAACACCCCAGAACCATAACAGATGGCCAAAGTGGCCCCGAAGCAGGCGCCGGAGGATATCCCCGTCGTGTACGGGTCGGCCAACGGGTTCTTGAGCGTGCTCTGCATGGCGGCCCCAGCAACGGCCAGCCCCGCCCCTGCCACGGCACCTAGCGCCAGCCTCGGCATGCGGAGATTCCAGACCACGTGGTCCTTGATCTCCTGCGCCCTGTCCAGGTCTGGGACGTCCATGCCAAAGAATCCCTGAATGTCGCGGACGACATGGTCGATGATGATCTGATAAGACTCCACCACTCCGATGGGATAATCCCCGATTGTCACGGACAGCCCCATCACGACGATTATCCCTATGACGACAGAAACGATGAAGGCGCACTTCTTGAAAATGTACTTCTCGTAAGCGACATCCTCGGACGACGATGAGGCCTCCGCGTCGGCCCACTCCGAATAGACGTCCAGGTCCTGGTTCACAGCCCCGGAGGATTCCTCTAGCCCCATGACAAGTGAAAATATGGAGGGGGACCCCCTCCGTTTTAATCAGAGGGCGAACCCTCCGTGCTCCACGACATCCATGTCCAGGCCGCAGAAGCGGTCGATGTAGTCCTGGAGGTATTCCGAGACGTCCACGTCCGCAAGCTCCTCAGGGTAGAACCACTTGGCCATGTAAAGGACGCCTATCGGATAGGACGGCCCGATGAAGACCTCCAGGTTCAATATGTGGAACCTGCCTTCGTCGCATGCGGTGGTCAGCGCGAAATCCTTCTTGAGGTTGTCAAGAGCCTCCTGGAGATTCGCGTCGTTCCACTGGTACGCGGTGCTGGACTGCGAGAACACGATGAAGTCCGGGTCCTTGTTCAGGATCCATTCCATGGTCAGGTTGGTGTAATACTCCTCCTCGGAGCCGATGTCCTTGACGATGTTGTAGCCGCCCGCCCTGACGGAGTTCTCATACTGGCCGGATCCGGCCTTCTTGGTGGAGAGGGGCTTCCCTGCATCCAATACCAGGACGGTGGGCTTGTCGGAGTCGGCCTTGTCGCCTATGGCATCCTCGACCTTGCTGAGGATGCTGTCGGCCCATTCGATGTACTCCTTGGCCTGTTCCTCATGCTGGGTGATATAGCCGAGCGTTATCATTCCGGACAGGACCTGCCCCTCCTCCCAGGTGGGAAGCCTGATGACGTCCATGTCGGAGCTTCCGATATCCGTCTCCAAGGTGGCCGCAAACCACTTCTTCGTCCCGCACAGATAGGCGTCAGCATCCAAGTCCAAAACCTTCTCGACGCTGGGCGTGAACCTGCTGCCGATGCTGGGCAGGTTCATGAACTCGGGGAAGTAAGTCGGCCACTCGTAAGAGAAGTCGTCGATGGCTATCACCTGGGACGAAAGCCCGAGAGTCCTGACGGCCTCCAAGGTCTTGTTGTACGTGGCGATGATAGTGCCGGTCACCGGGTAGTGGACGGAAGCTATCTCGCCGTCGACGTTGTAATAGTAGATGACCTGCTTTTTCTTAGCCACCATGTCCTTCACGAACTGGACGTCCTTCTGGTCCACCGCCCCGTCATTATTGGCATCGCAGTACGGATAGTCTACGACGGTCGCTCCCATCTTCACCGCGGACTCCACGGCTTTGACATCGTCAGAATCGATGTCGTCATCGAGGTCGGCGTTCCCGAGGACGGTCAGGAGGGTGTCGGCCCCCTTGGGGGGTACGACGTCGTTCCCGTTTAGGTTGTCGAGAGTCGTCAGGAAGATGTGTTCGGACACGTCGTAATCCAAGCCGTACATGTCGACGAGCTGCTGGTGCCACCTGTCGGCGAAGCCCTCCCCGAGGAGGTCGGGG
>JAFZXW010000143.1 GCA_017616575.1 Candidatus Methanomethylophilaceae archaeon | reverse complement strand
GAGAGGCCGGACGTGTCCGGTTACAAGAAGAGGCGCAGGAAGCTGGGGGTCCATGACATAATGCGCTTGAACACCGGGGACGGGCAGGAGGCGGGCGAGGAGTGCGACGAGTTCCCCAGCAAGGGCATCCAGTACGGGAAAGACGTCCATGACGACGCCGAAAGCATGTTCAGGGGCCTGCCGCTGACGAGGAGGCTTCCAGAGCACGCCGAGATCCGGAAGGTCCTGGACTCGACCAAAGGAGCGGACCTCCGTTACGCGGAGATGGACTGCGGGCTTCCGCTCAACAGCCTCGACGCCACTCTGAGGGGGAAGATAGACCTCATCGCCATCTACCCCGACAGAATAGACATATACGATTACAAGACGGACGAGACGGACCGCTTCGAGCACGAGTACATGCTCCAGCTGTCGGTGTACGCCCATGCGGCGTCGGGATATTACGGTGGCAGGCCTGCGAGATGCCACATTGCATACGTATCCTTGGCGACGACGGCGGACTTCGACCCACTGCCGCTGGAAGAGATAGAGAAGCGGGCGTCGGAGGTCCTCTACTCGTTGTCTGACACGGTCCGATGATGTCACTGCGGTTGATTCTTATCGGTTCTGTCTAATCGATGAGCATGAAGGGCCTCACGAAGGAAGAGGTTGAGCAGAGGAGAAGGGACGGGCTGGTGAACCGTTCCGAGGACAAGGGGACCAGGACCTACGGCCAGATCTTCGTCAAGAACGCGTTCACGCCCTTGAACTGCATCCTTCTCCTGCTGGGGGCCCTGCTGCTGATCTGCGGCAACCTCGTGAGCGCCCTGTCGGCCTCCCTGATCATCATCGTGAACATATTCGTGTCCACTTTCCAGGAGATGCGCGCCAAGCGCCGCCTCGACAAGATTGCGCTCCTGACCAGTCCCAAGGCCTCGGTGGTGAGGGACGGCGTGGAGACGGTCGTCGAAGGGGACGAGATAGTCAGGGACGACATCGTGGTCCTGCGGGCCGGCGACCAGGCCCTGGTGGACGGCGACGTCATCCAATGCAGGTCGCTGGAGATCGACGAGTCGCTTCTTACCGGGGAATCCAGCAGCGTCAACAAGGTCGAAGGGGACAGGATCTACTCCGGCTCGTTCTGCGTGGCCGGGGAGGGCTATTACAAGGTCACCGACTTCGGGGAAGGCTCCTACGCGTCCAGCCTGATGAAGAGCGCCAGGAGCATGACCTCCAAGAGGACTCCCCTCCAGATGGAGACGGCCTCCATCACCAGCATCCTGATGGCAATCGCAGGCGTCCTCATGGCCATTTCCCTCGTGCTGGAGATCCTGGTCAGGAGCAACACGTGGGAGCATACGCTCGAGGTGTTCGTAGTCTGTCTGGACATTGTCCCAGTCGCCCTCTTCCTGCTGATAACGCTCACTTACATGATAGCGGCGGTCAGGATGGCCGACTCCGGGGTCCTACTTCAGAACTCGAACTCTGTAGAATCGATCAGCCATATAGACACCGTCTGCATGGACAAGACCGGCACCGTGACCACCAACCGGCTGAAGTACGAGTTCCACCGCAGCTTCGTCGACGAGGAGGAGGCCAGGCGCAAAGCCTCCATGTTTGCGTCCGCGACCGGCAGCAAAAACAGGACGGTCAAGGTGCTTCTGGACGTCTTCGGGGAGACGAGGTCCGAGCTCATCGACGAGGTCCAGTTCACATCCAAGAGGAAGTTCAGCGCGGTGAGGGTGAAAGACGGAGAGGAGGAGGTCTCCTTGTACATGGGCGCCTGGAGCGTCCTGGAGCCTCGTTGCTCCGACGCCGGAACGATCGCCGGGCTGGTCAAGGAAGAGTCCGCCAGGGGCATGCGCACCCTTATTCTGTGCGAGGGCCACGGCCCTATCCGTTCCGACGGGGAGCCTGTGATAACCGATTTAAGGCCGGTCATGTTCATTTCCATGAGCGACGAGATCAGGCCCGATTGTAAAGAGACCATCAAGACCTTCGTTGACAACGGCTTGGACATCAAGGTCATCTCCGGGGACGACCCGTCCACCGTCGACGCCATCTTCTCCCTGGCCGGCATACCCGGCGAGAGGAGGCTGCTGTCCGGCGCAGACATGGCGGCGATGGATGGGAAGGAGAAGGAGGAGGCGATCCTCGGCTCCAACATATTCGGAAGGATGAGACCGGAGGATAAAGAAGAGGTCATCGACGTACTGGTGAAGAACGGCCGTTATGTGGCGATGATCGGGGACGGCGTGAACGATGTCAGGTCTCTGAAATCCGCCCAGGTCGGCATAGCCCTCGGAAGCGGGTCGAACGCGGCCAGAGGCGTGTCGGACATGGTCTTGATGGAGGACAGCTTCGCCGCTTTGCCCAAGGCGATAATGCAGGGCCGCAAGACCGTCTCTGGGATGAGGGACATCCTCAAGATGTACCTCACAAGGAACTTCGCCTTGGCAATACTCTTCATCTGCGTCTATTTCGCCGTCGGCTTCGTCCCCCTCATCCCCATCCAGAACATGTTCTACGCGCTGATCTCGGTATCCGTGATAGCGTTCTTCATGACGCTCTTCGCCAAACCGGAGGGTTCCAGCGGCCTGATTTTGCCGAAGGTCCTGAAGTTCGCCTTGCCCTCAGCCATATGTATTTCTGGGTTCGGCATAGCGGTCTACGCGGCCACCTGGATGGCGATAGGAAATGGGACCCTCGTCCCGGACTACGCCTGGATGGCCTCAGTCGGAGGATTCGACGACGTGGACGCCCTTCTGGACCACATGTCATGGTCCGGCTCCGGATGGGAGGAGATCTGCGCCAGGTCCGCGATGCTCATGTTCATAACGCTGGCGGGCGTGGGGCAGATAGCCATGGTCTCGCCTTACTTCAGATTCATGTCAGTAGACGGCGCCACGAACAAGAGCCTCCTCCCGTGGCTGGTGGTCGGGCTGATAGCGCTTCTTCTGATCGCCGCCTTCGCATGGTTCCCGATAATCCTGGTGTATCTTGTGGAGATGGTGATATTCCCGACGGAGTTCTATTGCGTCCTGGCCGCCTTGCTAGTCGTCTGGTTCTTCCTGGAGCGCACCGTGCTCCGGCACGGGATCATGGACGGCCTCGCCGACCGCTTCGAGAAGAGGTACTTGAAGAAGCTGAGCCAGGAGTACAACAAGAACAGGCGACGCCCGTCCTGATTATATACCGACGAATCGATAGATGCGACATGGATATCGAGTTGAGAAAGAGCCTGAGGCTTCTGGTTCTGATGAGCCTGACCTTGGGCTTCCTGGATATCGTCATGGGGTCTTTCGGCGTCTACCCGAAGATCCTGACGGGGATAGCCGTCGTCGCCTCCGCGGTAGGATGCATGAAACGCGTTCAGGCGGCCTGGTACGTGGGCCTTATAGCGGCCATAGCCGATATCGTCCTCACGTTCCTTTTCGTGCCTTTCCCTTGGGGGCTGGTCCTGATGGTCCCGGCCTTCGCCGTCATATACATGCTCTTCAAGCCCGACATCAAGGGGTACCTGCACAAGAAGAAGACTCCTGCGCCAGTGGATGACGACGGCTATTTCGCCTGCGAATATTCCTCTGGCGGAGGGATGGAAGGGGGTAGGATCATACTGAGCATGACGTCTCCCAGTCCCGGCAAGGCATCGTTGAACTACGATGTGATGAGATACAACGGCGACGAGAGGAAGACTGGGAATGCGGAGGTCCCCGACGAGACCGTGGCCGAACTGAAAAAGATGTTCGACGAATACGGCATCAGACATTGGAAGCTGAAGAAGAGCGACATGATTGTGCTTGACGCCCCTAGCGTCAGCGTCAGCTTCACCGTCGGCAAGGACATGTTCTCTGTGGAGGACGACGATGTGCTTCCCAAGAAAGGATCGGACGTCATATCGAGGGTATATGACGCGCTGATGGGCATTTATTTAACGAAGGAGACCGATTCGTAATGGAGGATATATAAATGGGACTTCTAGACAACATCAAGAAAGCCGTCAACGACGTGTCCAACAACGCGTCGTCCTCGAACAAGTCCGTAGACGTCGTTTTCCCGGACATCGGGACTCTCGAAGAGTTCAAAGCGCTGCCGCAGGCCGCCATGTCCACCCCGTTCGACACCGCCGCCATGACAGTGCTCGCTCTCTGCTTCTATCCTCAGGACAAGAACCTGTCCATAGAGATGTTGAACTACCTGAAGGGCCCCAACCCCCTCACCGAGCACGAGAAGTCGTTCATCGCCGACCGGTTCAGAGATTCGGATTACGTTCCCAGGTCGTACTTCAAGGGCGCGACCCCGCAGAACGACTATCTGCCCTCCGAGCCCCTCACCGTCACCGTCAGCGACAACCCCTATTCATACACCGACGAGGGCTATGCGGTCATGCACATCTGTTCCGGAGGAGCCGATAGCCCCAGGCAGGTCAAGGTCAGGAAGGCCAAAGACGGCAAGTGGTACCTGTGGGAGCAGTTCATCCTGGTAGGCATTCGCAAGCCCGAAGGTTCCAACCCCTGGGCCTGAACTTTTTACTGGCGGGGCCTCCCGCCTTTTTCACATCCAGAATCTGAAACCTTTGACTGATGAGGAGGAATGATATGGGTCTTTTTGACAAGGTTTTGAAGGATGTAACCAAAGGGTTGCAGGACGTCGCCGACAAGGCCGGTGAAGAATTGAAATCCCAGGCCGAGAAGGCTGCCAGCGATGCCGCTGAGCAGACCGCCGCTGCCGAAGCCGCAAACAAAGCGGTCAACGAGGCTTCCGATGCCATGTCGGACGCGTCTGACGGCCTGAAGAGCGAGCTGGACAAGTTGAAGGACGCCGTGGACGAGATGAATGTTGCGGTGAAGGAAGCAGACGAAGCCATGAGCAAGGTGTCGGACGAGGACTGGACGAGGGCCGAGTCCACGCTGGAGCGCATGGCCATGGATTCCATGAAGGACATGCGCGTGTGCCTCAACTGCGACAACCCTGTCAAAGGGGACGTCAAGTTCTGTCCGAAATGCGGGGAGAAGCTTCCAGAGAAGACCGTCTTAGAGCTTGCCATGTGCCCGAAATGCGGCAAGCAGAACGCTCCTGGAGCAGATTTCTGCACCGAATGCGGAACCAAGCTGCCGTACAAGGAGCTTGTGGAGGAAAGGGAGCGTGAGAAGGACCAGGCCGTCTTGAGGAAATGGTCGGAGGAGCTCCCGTGGTTCCCCGTATGGAACTGCGGCGGCACCGACTACGATCTCGACCATCCCGAGGACAACATATACTGCTTCTCGGTCTACTTCCAGGACGATGAGAGAGGCGGCGAGGCGGCCATTAACCAATACGTCCAGATTCTAAAGGACAACGGGTTCCGCCAGGCAGGGAAGTATCCCTCCGACGATCATCTCTACAAGATGGTCGACGGGGTGTGCTACCACGCCACCACCGAGCACAGCTTCGAAGGCGGCAAGGATTCCCCCAACGTCTATTTCATCTTGAACGACGAGCCCCAAGGCGGCTTCGACTACGTCAAGCCCGAGCCGAAGAAGAAGTCCGGCAGCCCTTTCGGATCTTTGTTCAAGTGATCAATCCAGGGTTGGGGCCTAAAGGTCCCGCCCCAATTTCAAAATCGTTTTCTCAATATGAATGCCGTGCAGACGGCGGACGCTATAAGCTTCCCCTCCTCCGACGTCACGCGTACGTCGAAGATCTCCAAGGAGCGGGACTTGTTGATCACCTTGGCGACGGCCGTCAGCTTTCCGTGGACAGGCCTGTAGAACTTGACCTCGGTGCTCTGTCCCGTGCCGTCCGCGTAAGCGTTGCTGGCGATAGCGAAGGCGTGGTCCATCAGCGCGTACACGGCGGCTCCGTGCCCTCTGCCCATGCTGTTAAGATGGGTTGGGAGAAGCTCCATGGTGCAGGTGGCGCCGTCCTTTCCCACCGATACGAGCTCTATCCCCATTGCCCTGGCGAAAGGCGCCTGATACATGTCCAGCACCCTCTGGGGGTCGATGTCCGGGTCCGTTATCCTGGACTTGACGTCTTCGATGTCCATGCCCGCCTCAATCAGCACCATGTATATAATCGGAACACAGGCTTTCTCAAACTATTAAATCCACGACTCCATGGGGGCGACGATGGCTGAGACGGTCACGGTCACACAGTTGAACAACCGCGTCAAGACGTTGATGAAGCATGCCAGTGTGAACGACATCTGGGTGTCGGGAGAGATATCTGGAATCAAGAAGACCTCTGCCGGTCATTATTACTTCACCTTGAAAGACGAGAAGAGCAGCGTCAGCGCCGTGATATTCGCCAGCAGCCGTTTCAACATGTCCTTCGAGCCCAAGGAAGGGGACAAGGTAGACGCTTTCGGATCTGCCGACGTTTATGCTCAGAACGGCAGATACCAGTTCATCATCTCCGCGATGAGGCATTCCGGCATCGGGGACCTGTATATCAGGTTCGAGGCTCTTAAAGCCAAATTGAAGGCCGAAGGGCTTTTCGACGAGTCCCGCAAACGCCCGATCCCGAAATATCCCCGTAGGATCGGAGTGGTGACTTCGCAGACTGGCGCCGTCATACATGACATAATAACCACTTCTTCGACGAGGTTCCCCGCCGACATCTATCTGGCCCCCGCACAGGTCCAAGGGGAAGGTGCGGCCAAGACAATCGTGGCCGGCATAGAGATTCTGGACTGCTTCGGCGTGGACGTGATAATAGTGGGAAGAGGCGGAGGCTCCCTGGAGGAGCTCTGGCCTTTCAACGAGGAGCAGGTGGCCAGGGCGATAGCGTCATGCGGAACCCCGGTAGTGTCTGCAGTCGGGCACGAGACGGATTTCACTATCGCTGATTTCGTGGCGGATCTCCGCGCCCCCACTCCTACCGGCGCGGCCGCACTCATATTGCGTGACAAATTAGAGACATCGTCTGATGTTGAGTCTCTGATGAACAGAGCAACTTCTGCCCTGATGGATTCGATGTGGAACATGGACAACCGGTTGAGCGTCTTGAATGCGAGGCTTGCCCCAGGACGTGCAAACAGGGACCTGTCGATGAGGGAGATGGAGATGGACCGTCTTGTTACAAGATAGGAGGCTTCCATCCAGCGTCTTTTCTCCGATTACCGTAACAGGCTGGGGATGGCCGTGCAGATGCTGTCCCCGAGGCGCGCTGAAGAAATGATTGGACATCTAGGGTTCCAGCTGACCGAAGCGGGCCGCAGGACTGACGCCGCCCTGTCCGCGGTGTCCGAACGGTCGCAGGCCCGTTTCGACAGAACAGCATCAAGAATCGACCCACGCCATATGGAGTCATACATCGAGATGGGCCATAAGAACGTGGACGCTGGCTTCGCCAGGGCAGGGGCGATCTTATCTGGAAAGTCTGCGGAATGCAGGTCCAAATTAGATGCCATCGGGGCTAGGCCCGAGACCGCCGTCAAGGGCG
>JAFZXW010000142.1 GCA_017616575.1 Candidatus Methanomethylophilaceae archaeon | reverse complement strand
CGGCGATGACGTCCCCGCCGATGAGGATGGTCTGCCCGACCTTGGTCCCCTCGACGGCGAGCTGGTAGTCGGTCTTCCCGTTGATGTCGATGACCGCCAGGGGGCAGGTCCTTCCGGGAGCCTGTATGAGGTCCTTGATGATCGCGGTCCCCTCGGGGATCGCAGGGAGCCTGACATCGTCCACGTGCCTGTGGCTGGGCGAGCGGTACAACGAGGTCCCGCGGCCCCTCCTCTGTGTGATTAATCTCTTTCCCATGTTCGCTCACCTCAGTACATGACTCCTACTCTGGAGCCCACCTCTTCGGCGGAGTACCCGTCGGCGAGTTTGATGATCGCGTGCTTTCCGTCCTTCTGGATCCTGACCCAGACCTTCTCGACCTTGACCTCGAAGCGGGCCTCGACGGCGGCCTTGATGGCGGGCTTGTCGGCGTTCCTGTGGACGATGAACTCGATCTTGTTCGCATCCTTGTGGTTCATCGCCTTCTCTGTGTAGTAGGGGCTGATGAGGACGTCGCTCTGCTTCATTCGCTCCACCCCCTGATGGCGTCGATTGCGGACTTGGTGTAGACCGTGAGCCTTCCCGCGTCCCCTCCGGGGGCCAGGATGCTGGCGTTCAGGGTCTTGACCTCCTCGATGGTGACTCCGGGGATGTTGGAGACGCTCTTGAAGATGGGAGCGGTCCTGTCCTCGTCGTCGACGACCACGAGCACGGAGACGGGGGTGCGGTACTTCCTGTTCCTCATCTTCCCCCTTCCGGCGCGGATCTTGCGGCCGTTCTTGGCGCGGTCGAGGTCGTATCCGATCCCGATCTTCTCGAAAAGCTCGATGACCTCGGAGGTCGCCTTGATGTCGTTGACGGCGTCCTCGACCACGATGGGGAAGGTGACGGCGTCGTCGAACTTGTGCCCGCGGGCCTTCACGCACTCGGAGCGCCCGGTGGCCGCGATGGCGGACTTGCGGGCGAGCCTGAGCTCCTTCTTGTTGACCTTCTGCGCCCAGATCTTCTCGGGGACGGGCGGGTGCGCCCTCCTTCCGGAGACGTTGTTGGGGGACTCGGTGGCCTTCCTGCCGTCGTGGACCCTCTGGACGCGAGCTACTCCGCGCCCCTTTCCCCAGGTGCTGACGGAGTGCCTCATTCCTGCTCCCTTGGCGGGCCCGTAGGGCTGCCTCTTGTTCGCCGCCGCCGCGAGGACCGCCTTCTTGATCACGTCGGGCCTGTAGGGGGTCGCGAAAACGTCAGGGACCTCCACGGTCCCCGCGACTGCGCCGCTGACTGAATAGACGTTAGTGGTTGCCATTTACTCATGCCCCCTGCTTGGAGTCTGTAGAGACGTAGGTGACGTCGACCGCCTCGGTGCTGCCCTTCTTGGGGGCCCTGGTGGCGTCTCTGAACCTGATGAGCCTCTTGGTGGGTCCGGGAACCGATCCGTGGACGAGGACGTAGGTGTTCCTGACCTCGCCGTAGTTGAGGAAGCCTCCCCTGGGGGTGACCTCCGAGCCGTCGGTCCCGACCTTCATGACCTTCTTGTTGAACTCGGTCCTCTGGTGGTATCCCATCTGACCGGATCCGGGGACGGTGGATCTTACGTAGCCAGGTCTCTTGGGCCCGAGGTTTCCGATCCCGCGGCGGTGCTTGCTGTTCCTGTGGGACAGGAGCTTGACACCCCAGCGCTTGGTGACTCCCTGGAATCCCTTCCCCTTGGTCACGGCGATCACGTCGGTGTAGGCGCCTTCGGCGATGAAGCTGTCGAAGGGCACCTCTTTCCCGAGAATGCTCTTGGCGTAGGCGACCCTCTCGTCGATGGTGCCGCCGCCGATCCTGAGCTCCATGAGGTCGGGGACCTTCTTAGGGACTCCGGAGACCATCTTGGGCTGGGTGTAGGCGAGGACGCGAACATCCTCGATGTCGAGGCCGTCGTACCTGGCGAAGGTCGACTCGTCGTGCCCTTTGGGAACGCAGAGGCGCTTGCCGAGGATGGCGTCGAGGTCCTTGGCCCAGACCTCCCCGGCGGTCTTGAGGCCGAGGACGCTGTTCTCATAGAACCTGACGGCGGCCACCTTCATCGGGGGGACCTCGATGACGGTGACGGGAACCTGTATCTCCATGCCGGAGGTGGTGCTCTTAGGGCGCGGGTCGACGATGAACGCATGGGTCATGCCCGCCTTGTAGCCCGCGAAACCCTGGATTTTAGGGGTTCCGCTGATCTCGGGCCACGAGTCGAGCCTAGGCGTCTGCGACTGTGCTCTCTTCCTAGGGCCGTATGCCCTAGATCCTCTCTTAGGACGTCTTCTTTGTGGCATATTTGACACATACCTGCGAGGGTGTCTTCGCTAACCTCGCTCTTTATCAGACGAACGTCTTAATGCTCCGACCGTGACGCCTATGATGCCGTCAAAATCCCCGTGGGGAGACGGCGGGATGTGGGATGCGATGCATTGCCCGATGCGTCTGGTCGGACACTATTATGTCCAATCCGGACGATGGTATCAATATATTATATTTAAACCTGGCAGTCCAACAGAATAACGGTTTAATGGCTCCGAGGCGGGAATAGAGGTTTGGTTTGGGCGGGGGCTGAGGGCACACCGCCCGGAAAATGATCAGAGTTTGCCTTCTTTGGCTTTCTTCTGGGCCCTTTTCATGCGGGCTTTGGCATCGAATCCCGTGGCCTTCTCGGCGAACTCGTTGAGTTTCCTCTTGCTGTCGAGGACTTCTGCGTCCGGAATCTGGGTGGGATCGATGTCT
>JAFZXW010000141.1 GCA_017616575.1 Candidatus Methanomethylophilaceae archaeon | reverse complement strand
GTCGTCCTCCTCGTGGGCTTTGTTGTCGAATTTCCCCTTCGGCTGCTTCGACCTCAGGGCTTCGCGGACGCGCTCCCTCTCCCTGGCGATCTCGGCTTCCTTCCTTGCGTCCTCGAAAGCGTCGAGGAGCTCGACCATGGTGACCGGACGGACCGGCTCCTTCACGAACGTAGGTTTGAAGACGACATCCGGAACCTCGAGCGGGACGTAATCGTCGGCCGGATCGTCATAGAACTCCTCGATTTCGGGTTCAGGAGGCGGCTCCGACCTCTCGCGGGTGGAATCCGACTGGAGCCTCAGGATCCTCCAGGCCATGAGGACGAGCTTGCCTGCGACTATCATGTCGAAGTCGTCGTCCCTCACCTTCTCGGAGTACGTCCTGGCGAACTCGGAGAGGTCTATCCCCCAGGGGTCCATGCCCCTGTCCAGGACCAGGCTGAACACCGAGCGTATGGCCTCGTCCACGGGGTCCTGGAGCCTTTCGCCGGAATCGGTCTGGGAGAGGATGTCCATGTAGGCGCCGATCCTCTCGAAGGTCTCGTCGTCGTCCGTGAGGGCCTGGTGGAACAGGAGGTGCTGCTCCAGCTCCGAGGTGTCCCTCATTCCTTCGCCTCCTTCTGGCGCCTGAGGGCCTCTTCCTCGTATCCGGAGACCTCGGCGAGGTCCGGCTGCATTATCACCCTGCTGATTCCGCTGGGGGGCCTGGTTACGCCTATGAGGTGGTCCGCCAGGGCCAGCGTGACTTTTCTCAGGGACACCTGGATGAACTGCGCCTTCGCGGAGCTCTCCCTGACCCTCTTGGCGACCATCTCCGCATTGACCGAGTCCAGGAACATGTCCACCTCGTCCAGCACGTAGAACGGCGAAGGCTGGTACTCCTGGATGGCGAATATGAAGGACAGGGCCGTGAGGGACTTCTCCCCTCCGGACAGGGCCTCCAGCCTGAGGAGCTTCCCGTTCTTGGGCTTGGCGTTGATCATCAGGCCTCCGGAGAACGGGTCGTCCTCGTCGTCCAGGCCCATGAACGCCTCCCCTCCTCCAGACAGCTGGGAGTATATCGCCTTGAAGTTCTCGTTCACGGCGTCGTACGACTTCATGAACAGCCCTTTCTTCTTCGCGGACAGGTCGTCCATCAGCGAGTTCAGCTCTCCGATGCGGGCGTTGAGGGCCGCCGTCTCGGACATGAGGCCGTCGTAGCGCTTCTTCTTGATCTCGTAATCCTCTATGGACAGGAGGTTCACGTTGCCGAGGTCGGCTATGGCCTTCTCGTATCCCCTGATCCTGCGTCTGAGCTCCTCCTCGGACGGTATCGGCTCCGGGATCGGGACGGTTATGGCGTCGACCGCCGCCTTGTACTCGGCGATGTTGGCCTCGGCCTGGATGAGCTGGGCCTTGTAGCTCTCCCTGATGGAGGTCTTGGTCTCTATCTCCTTGGACTTCTCGCGCACGTCGGTCTCGAGTTTGCGCTTCCGCTCGGACAGCGACTCCTTCTTCTTGCGGAGGTCTCCGATTCCCGATTCCATCTCGGCCTCGATCCTGCGTAAAGCCTCCAGGTCGAGCTTTATGCGGTCGATCTCCTTAGTCGTCCTCTCGATCGTCTCAGAGTCCTCGCGGATGGCCTTGAGCGCGGATTTCAACTGGACCCCGTATGATTCGTTCTGCTTTCCCAGGCCCTGGACCTCGGTCCTCATCCTGTCGATGTCCAGGGTCGTGTCGCTTATCTTCTTCCCGATGTCGAATATGGCGTCGCGGACCGTCTGCATGCGGTTCTGGAGGTCTGCAGGGGCTATCTCGGCGATGCGGGCCTTGATCTTTCCTTTCTTCTCGTTGGCCGACTCGAACGCGGCCTCGGTCTGGGCGTGGGCGGCCTGCGCCTTCTCCAGTGACGCGGCGGCCTTCTCTACCCTCTCCTTGCACGCCTTGATGGTCGAGGATATCTCCGACTTGGTCTTCTCCAGCTGGGATATGCGGCCTTTGGCCTCGGCGATTTTTTCCATGGCCTCCCTTCCGGAGGAGCTGGCCATCCTGAGCTCGTCCCCCAGGCGGCGGTACTCGTCCCGGGCGGTGCGAAGCTCCATGCGCACGGAGTCGAGGGCGTCCTTGGCCATTCTGAGCCTGTCCCCGGCCTCCGCCAGCTTGTCCTCGGAGGCGGCGCCGAACTTGAGCATGTTCTGCTGGCTGACTGTCCCTCCGACCATGGCCCCGGAGGCCTCGATGAGCTCCCCCTGGAGGGTGACTATCCTTATCCCGCCCATTATGCGGCGGGCGGTGGCCATGTCCTTCACCACGAGGGTGTCGGAGAGCACGTACCAGAACACGTTGTAGTATTTCTTGTCGAATTTGATGAGGTCTATGGCGAACCCTTCGGCGTCATTCCGGCTCATGAGCGCCTTCGCTCTGGGCTTCCCGGGCATCATCTTGGTTATCGGTAGGAAGGTGACCCTTCCCAGCCTCTCCTTCTTGAGATATTCGATCGCGTCCGCGGCCACCTGGTCGTCGTCGACCACGACGGCCTGCATCTTCCCTCCGGCGGCCACGGACAGGGCGGTCTCGAACTCCTTGTCGACGCTGGCGAGCTCCTGCACGCTGCCGTGTATCCCTTTCATGGCGCCCTTGTTCCTGAGCGAGAGGACGGCCTCCACCGCCATGCTTCCGCGGTTGGCCCTCTCGGACGCCTTCTTTTCGATCTGGATTGCGTTGTACTCCGCCTCCCTCTTGCGATAGGCGGCCTCGAGCTCCTGTTCCTGCTTCTCCAGCTCCTTCTCTTTGTTTTTGACTGCGGTGATCTTGTCTTGGATGTCGCCGAGGTCCGGGCCGGACTCCGCCTGCATCTGGGAGAGGTCCCATTTGGCGTCCTTGATCTCGAAGTCTATCGTCCCGGCGCGTTCCGATTGGGAGTTGAACGCGTTTATTGCTTCCTCGTTCTCGGATTCGGCCTTGCCTAGGGCAGAGGATGCCGCGCGGAGCTCTTCGGAGAGCCTGTCGGCCTCCGCCTCCATCTTCTCGAGGTCCTGCTGGAGCTGCCGGTGCTCCCCTCCGGCCTCGGATATCTTCTTGGAGATGTCTTTCTCCTCGGCCTCCGCCTCGGCCTTTTTGGATTCCAAATCCTTCAAGTCATCCGACGACGAGCGTATGGATTCCTCCAGCTCCGAGATCTTCTGGGAGTTGTCGGCGATGTTCTCCTCGTAGGACTCCTTGAACCCCGTCTTCTCTTCGATGTCGGCCTCGGCGTTCTCCTTCTCGTTCCTCTTCGTGGCAAGGTCGACCTTGGCGTCGTTGATCCTGGTCTTGATCTCGGTGTATCCGGAGCCAATCTTGGACTCGATCTCCGCCTCCGTGTCGAGTATCCCTTGCTCCGTCTCGAGTATCTCCGCCTCCATCCCCGCCCGGTCCTCTGCGCACTTCTTTATCTCTGCGTCGGTCTTGGACAGGCTGCCTGCCAGGGAGGCGGATTTGGCCTCCTCTATCTGCAGCCTGCGTACCGAGAGCTGCATGTTGGCTATGTCGAGGTCGTTCTTCGCCGAGATGTACCTCTCCGCGTCGGCCTTCTCGCGTTCCAGGCTCTTGAGGCTGCTGGACAGCTCGTCGGTGATGATCGTTATGCGTTCGAGGTTCGACGTGGCCTCGGTCCTCTCGCCTTTGGCCTTGTCGATGTCGGCGTCGAAGCTTGCGATCCCGGAGATCCCGTCCAGGATGCGCCTGCGCTCTATGGCGCCCATCTGGACGATCCTGGTGACGTCCCCTTGCTGGACCAGGTTGTATCCGTCGGCGGAGATCCTGGCCTTCATGAGCAGGCTGTCGAACTCGGTCATCGAGGACTTGCGGTCGTTGACGTAGAAGTAGGAGCTGTAGTCGGCGCCGTTCTCCGAGAGCTTGACGAAACGGGTCAGCTTCACGACGTCGTCGTCCCAGGGCATGAGGCGGTCGGTGTTGTCGAACACGAGCGAGACCTTCGTGAACCCCGCCTTGTTCTTGGATTTCCCGCCGTCGAATATGAGGTCTGTGAGCTTCCCTGCGCGGACGGCCTTGGAGCTTTTGGGGCCTAGAACGAAGAGGATCGCGTCGGTGATGTTGGATTTGCCAGAGCCGTTAGGGCCGGTGACGGCGGTGTAGCCTTCCATGAACGGGACTGTGAGCTTCCCGCCGAAAGACTTGAAATTCTCCAACTCTACCTGTTTAAGATACACGATACACCCCGGCATCCCATTTGCATCGTCCATCGGAGCCGGCCCGCGGGGCGGCTACTTTACGACGATTCGGTATCACGCCATATGTATTTAATCGTGCCAGCGTTTAATGTCCAGTCATCCTATCCAGCAACTGAGGGATGTCCGCCACTGAGTCTACGACGAAGGTCGGCTCCATCCTGGACTCGTTCAAGGCTCCCAATGTCGCCTCTCCGGTGAGCACGAGTATGGACCGGGTCCCGGCAAGGAAGGCCATCTTCATGTCCGTGTAGAGGCGGTCGCCAACCATCACGGAATCCTCGGGGAGGACGCCCATCTCCATGGCTGCCATCTCCAGCATCAGCCTGTTCGGCTTCCCGACGACGACGGCCTTCGTCCCGCACATCTGCTCGAACATCCTGATGAACGGGCCGATGTCGATGTCGTAGGAGTCCTCGGTGGGGCAGAGGTCGTCGGGATGGGTGGCGACGAACACGGCCCCGTCCTTCAGGAACTTGTAGCCTTTGTTGATCTTCTCGTAGGTTATGGTTCGGTCGAACGTAAGAAGCACGACGTCGGGGTCGTCGTCTACCAGGAGGAGCCCTGCGGCCCTCATCTCCTCGGAGACCTCCGGGGAGGCTATGGCGTACACCTTGGCCCCGGGATGGCGGGAAAGGACGTATCTCGCGGATGCGATGGCGGAGGTGAGTATCTCCTTTCCGGATACGTCGAACCCCATCCCGGCAAGCTTGGAGCGGTAGTATTCCCTGTCATGGGAAGAGTTGTTGGTCAGGAAGACGAAAGGGATCCCCCTGGAGCGCAGCTCCGAAACGAACGTGTCCGCGCCCGGGATCTTCACCCCGCCCTTGTACACGGTCCCGTCCATGTCTATCATGAAACCAGTCATTTCTTCAGCTCCCTGGCGACGGTTTCCATGGTCTTCACGAGCTCCGCCCTCGTAGCCTTGTTGTAGATGGTGGCTGCGGGGTGGTAGGTGGGCAGGAACCTGATCTTCCTTCCGTTGATGGAGATCTCGGTCATGCGGTTGGCTATCGCGGCCATCGGGCCCTCGTATCCCAGGAGGTCCCTGCATGCAGATTTTCCAAGGCCGACAACCAGGCTGGCCCCTTCCAGTTCTGAATCCAGGAACGGGCGGCACGCGGCCATCTCCTCGGCGGTCGGGTCACGGTTGGACGGGGGCCTGCATTTGACCGTGTTGGTTATCAGGACGTCCCTGCGTCCGAAGCCGGCCTGGGACATCATGCCGTCCAGGATCTTTCCGGAGCGCCCCACGAACGGCCTTCCCTCGAGGTCCTCGTTCTCTCCCGGGGCCTCGCCCACTAAGATTATCCCGGAGGACGGGTCGCCGTCGGGGAGGACGATATTGGTGCGTCCGGCGCACAGCCCGCACAGATGACAATTCGGGTCGGGGATCATCTGGAGGCCCCGACCAGGTCGGACGCCTTCATGAGGGGATGGAAGTCCACCCCGACGTCGGCCAGGTTCTCGCGGCCCCCTCCCTCCCTGTCGATGACTGAGATGACGTCGGTCACGGATGCCCCGGCGTCCCTGAGGGTCTGTATCGCCTTGATGCTGGACCCGGCGGTGGTTATGACGTCCTCCACGACCAGGACCTTGTCCCCGGCCTCGAGGTCGCCTTCGATGAGCTTCCCGGTCCCGTGGTCCTTCTTCTCCTTCCTTATCATGACGTAAGGTATGCCGGTGGCAAGGGACAGTGCGGCTGCCAGCGGAACCGAGCCGAGGACCACGCCGGCGATCCTGTCCGGACGGAGGCCGAGGCTCTGCATCTTGATGGCCATGAGCTGGGATATCAGGTAAAGCACGCGAGGGTTGGTCGTAGCCTTCTTTATATCGATGTAATAGTCGCTCTTGGCTCCGGAAGCCAGCGTGAAATCCCCGAACTGCAGCGCCCCGCAGCCCTTCAATGCCTCTGTGAGTTCGTTCATCGCAAGTCACCATGGTTCTTTCTTCAGGCCCATCTTGTACCCTATGATATTGGCAATCCTGTGGATGGCGAACATGAACACGATGATGAAGATCAGCGCGGCGATGTGCCATCCCTCTATGTAAGTGGAGTAGACCCAGTCCGGGTTGAAAAGCGAGGTGAGCAGGAACGCCCCTATGACGAAGTCGTACTGGTCGAGTATGGGGGCCTTCTGGCCTCTCTCCATGCCCAGCCTCCTCTTTATGAACGCCCCGCAGAGGTCCCCGAGGACGGCCCCGAACGCCAGGCAGGCGATGACGCGGGCGTTCCCCCAGAACTCCCCGTAGCCCCAGGTTCCGCTGGAGTCCCAGATCAGGGAGATGCCGATGATTATGAAGCCGAGGACGATGCCGCAGAAGGCCCCTCCGAAGAACCCTCTCCAGGACTTCCCGTCTCCGAAGATCCTCTTGCCTCTCCAGGACCTTCCGAAGTCCATCTTGGTCCCGCCGCCGAACACGACCGCCGCGGAGTTGGGCAGCATGGCCGGCAGGAAAAGGAACAGCCCGGTCAGAATGATAAGCAGGATCTCCGTCGCTTCCATCGTGCCTGCATGCGGTTATACGTTTAACCGTTTTGCAGGCTCTCCGGCGAGAAAAAAGAACGCGTCCTCGCCTTCTCAGGTTCTTGGTGTGGACCGCCAGTACCTCGTTGACGTATCTGGCTGCCAGCACAGATGTTATGCCTGCGGGGTCCGCGGGAGGGCACACCTCCGTGACGTCGAACCCGGCCAGGCGGTCGCCGATGATGTTTATCGCCTTCTTGACGTCGATAGGCATCAGGCCGAACGGCTCGGGCGTGCCGGTGCCGGGGGCGAAGGCGGGGTCTATGCCGTCTATGTCCAGCGTCAGGTAGACGCGCTCGTTCTTGACGCTCTCCAGGGCGGTCTTGACGGCTTTCTCGATCCCGGCCTCCATGACCTCGTACGAGCTTATGAACCGCACAGGGTCGTCCCTGTCCAGCTCCTCTTCGGCGATCGCGCGGCACCCGATGACGAACACGTTGTCCAGCCCGAGGTGCTCCGCCGCCCTCCTGGTAACGCAGGCGTGGCTGTTCGGTGTCCCGAGGTACTCGTCGCGGGAGTCCAGGTGCGCGTCTATCGATATCAGCGCGATGTCGTCCTTGTCGAAGCATCTCACGATGGGGATGTTGACGCTGTGCTCCCCGCCCAGGGCTATGGTGAACTTCCCGTCCCTGACAGCGGGGCCGACGCAGAATGAAACTTCGTCGAACATGTCCTCCGGCGGGAAGAAGTCGTCGCAGTTGCCGAAGTCGCAGACGTTCAGCACGGGCTGATGGATGCCGTGCTCGAAATGGATTTCTTCGAAGTTGTAGGATGCCCGCCTGATCGCCCACGGGGCCTCTCTGGCCCCGGCTTTGAAACAGGCGGTGTGGTCGTAGGGGATCCCGAAAATCACGGCGTCCGCGTCGTCGTATTCCGATTCCGCGCCAGCGTATGAGATCCCGAACGCCATCTTCCACCCTCAGAGGAACTTGTACCTTCCCATGGCCACGAGGTACAGGACCTCCGCCCCTTCCTCGATCTTCTGCTCGGCGTCGTCGTTGATGTTGATGGATATCTGCTCGAACGACTCCAGGTCCATGACCATGGCCTCGTTTCCGGATATGGAGAGGATCTGTCCCTTCCTCTTGTCGATCATGGGGACCTGCACCTTGGTGCTGACGGGCCCGACGATGGATTTCTTGGCTCCGGTGAAGATGCTGACCGCGTCGACGTTGGCTTTCGCGGATCCGTGCTTCCCAGGCTTGGACGTCGTGATCTTTACGATCTTGCAGGGCTCGTCGTCGATGTTGACGTACCTTCCCTCTTTCAACTCTCTGATCTCTTTCATCTCCCACATGATCTCACTTCCTTGTTTCGATTATCCGGCTTATGGCCGGAGGTCCACCCCCCTCGGGGCGATGTGCACATACAGGCCGAAAGCAACCGCTGACCTCATGCTATCGTCTTCCTCATGGGTGGGGTCTCATTAAACCTTTTTGTGTGGACGCCCCCCTCTGGCATTCCGCCCGGCGTCCCTGCTTCTGCCTTTCTTCTGTTTCTGGGGCTTCTTGGGCGCCTCGGGGTAGCGTCTTCTGATGTCCTCCGCGCGCCTGGCGAACTCCTCCGCGAGCACGTCTCCGCGGAACTCTCCATGGTTCTGGTCGATCTTGGCGGCGATCAGGACCTTCCCGGCAAGGGCGCGGGCCATCTTGCCCCTCTGCCAGTACGGCGCCCTGTGGACGTCCGGATGCTGGTAGATGATCCCGTGCTTCGGCGGCCTCTTTCCAGATTTGAGATGCCTGAACATGGCCTTCTCCGCGCCCAGGAGCTGGACGGTGGACGACGGCAGAGAGGACAGCCTCTCCAGCCCTCCGGCCAGGGACACCATCCTGGCGGCCAGGGGGGCGCTCAGAAGGGCGCACATGTTCGGGCACGCCTTGGAGACGATGTCGTCGATGTAGGCCTCGGTCTCCTTCTTGTCGTCGTAAAGGCGGCACAGGGTGTCGGCGAGGTCCTGGACCGCGCGCATGTCGTCGGGGTCGAAGTCCGCCCCGATGGACGGGAGGTCCGTCCCGAGCTCCTCCATGACCTGGTCCCTGTGGCCGAACCTGGCCACGAGGTCGGCGTATCTCGCGTCGCGGGCGCGGTCCGCGAGCTCCGGGAAGTGCATCCCGTACCATTCGTGGAGCCTCTCGTTGTAGAGGTTTATCGTGGCTATCTGGTCGTCGAGGTTTCTGATTGCTTGCACCAGGTTCTTGTCGCGGGGGACGGGCTCGGAGGTCCTCAGCTTCCCCAGTGACATCATGACCTCGTGCATGAAGCCGTCCTCGAACCCGTATTTCGAGGGGGTTATGAACGACGAGTCGAACAGCTCCGGCTTCCCGAGGGGGGACTGCCTGCGGTCGCACACGGCCATCTTCTCCCCTCCCTTGGCCGCCAGCTCCTTCTCCTCGTCCAGGATCCCTCCTCTCTGCATGACGGCCAGCTTCTCTGCGAGAATAGAGGCGTCCTTGGGCATGATGCGGCTGTCGACTATCCTGTTCGACTTCTCGTCCACCAGGAACACGCCGAACCACTTGGTCACGAGTATCATCTCATCGCCTCCAGCTTCCTGACCTCGTCTGCCGGGAGGTCCTCGACGTCGCCGGTCAGAAGTTGCAGCGCGGCCTGGAACTCGAGCTCCTCCATCCTGTCGAACGCCTCCTCCAGGGTCTTTCCTTGGGTGAGCGCGCCGTGCTTCGCCATGAGGATGGCCTTGGACCTGCCGGCGGCGGCGACCGCGTCCACGAGCTCCTCGGACCCCGGCGTGAAGTACGGGACCGTGGGGACCTCCCCCAGGAGGAGCACCCCTTCCGGCGTTATCCCGCACCTTATCGGCCTTCCGGAGACGGCCAGGGCGGTGCAGTGGAGCGGATGGCAGTGGACCACCGCGCCCGTGTCCTCGTTCATCCGGTACAGGGCAAGGTGGAACCTGTGCTCTATGGAAGGCCTCCCCTCTGAGAGCACATTCCCGTCCAGGGACAGCTTCACCATGTCGTCCGGCGTCAGCATGCCCTTGTTCCTCCCGGACGGGGTTATCAGGATCTCGCCGTCGTTCAGCCTGACGCTCATGTTGCCTCCCGCTGAGACCGTGAGCTTGCGGTCGTAAAGCAGCCTGCACGTGGCGGCCAGGCGCTCGCGGGCGTACCTCTCGTTCATCCGACCACCCTGCCGATTTCGTCCGGCCTGAGGATCCCCTTTTCGGTGATGAAGCCGGTCACGAGGCTGGCAGGGGTGACGTCGAAAGATGGGTTGAGGGCCTTCGAGCCCGCGGGGGCGATCCTGATTCCGGCTATCTCGGTGACCTCCTCTTCCGCCCTCTGCTCGATCACGATGTCGTCGCCGGTTGCGGTCTTGAAATCGAAGGTGGACACGGGCGCGGCCACGTAGAAGGGAATCCCGAAGTGCTTGGCGGCGATCGCCTTGTCCATCGTCCCTATCTTGTTGGCGAAGTCGCCGTTCTTCGCGATCCTGTCCGCCCCGACGATGATCAGGTCCACGCCCTTCGACATGTAGTAGGCGGACGCCCCGTCCGGTATGATGGCGTGGTCTATCCCCTCCTGGCCCAGCTCCCATGCGGTGAGCTGCATCCCCTGGAGGCGTGGCCGGGTCTCGGACGCGTAGACGAAGAACTTCTTCCCTTGCATATGGGCGAACCTCATTGGCGCGAGGGCGGTCCCCACGTCCACGGTGGCCAGGGCCCCGGCGTTGCAGTGGGTCATCAGCTTCATGCCGTCTTTTATCAGCTCCGCGCCGTATCTCCCGATCGACTCGCATTTCTCGATGGTCAGGCGGGCGTACCCGTCCGCGGCCGACACCGGGTCCTCTCCTGCGGACAGCCTCTCGGCCATGTAGTCTACGGCGTAGAACAGGTCGTTGGCGGTCGGGCGGGCCGATTTGACATCGTCGGCGGCCTTCTTCAGATCGCATCCTTTCAGGGCCGCCAGGCACATGGCGTACGCGGCCGCGGCGCCGATGGAGGGCGCCCCCCTCACCGTCATGTTCCGGATGGCCTCCCTGACCTCCATGTAGCCGCTGAAGCGTTTCAGAACCAGTTCGGAGGGTAGCCTTCTCTGGTCGATCATGACTACCTCCCCGTCATCGAACCATACTGCCTTGATGTTTCTGGCCTTTCCGTCGACGGTCGCTTTCATAATATCACGCCTTTCGCTAACGGCCGTCGACTATTTGGCGTTTCGCGGGTCTATTTTAATGTTCTGTGAAGAACTAATATAAGCAGAACGCTCATTCGGTCGGCTAGATGAGCGAGGACCCGCAGGAGGATTTCGAGTTATACTATACGAAGCACGGTCTCGTGCAGGTGTCCAACGACGTGCGCAAGGCGATACTGTCCGAGCTGAGGGAACGTGACCTCTCGTTGACCGACCTGTCCCGCGCCGTAGGCAAGGCGCAGTCCACATTGTCGGTGCATCTCGACAGGATGGTCGAGAAGGGGCTCATCGCCTCGTACGAGGACTCCAAGGACAGCCGCAAGAAGATGTACACCATCGACTCCATACGCTTCGCATATTCGAAAAAGCCGGACGGCAGGTCGCTGGAGATGCTCATGCGCTCCATCTCGGACGTCGCCGACGACCCCTCCAAGACCCGTGACGCGATGATAAGGTTCATCCTCCTCGGCATGGACGCTGTCGGCCTGACCATCGAGCCCGTGTCCAGGGTCCTCGGGAACCTCCATGCCATGGCGCTGGGGGGATCCTTGACCGGCCCGACGTTGGAGGAGACGGTGTCCAACGCGCGCCGTTACTACGCGGGGATGGGCGCGGGAGAGATCAACGTCTACGCACTCAACCCTCTCACCCTGGTCCTGAAAGACGAGATGGCGCTCACGGAGGATTCCGCCAGGTCGTTCGGCGGATACGCCGCGGGGTTCATGATGAAGGTCCTGGAGGACGCCACCGGCAACGCGTACGAGATGGTCTCGGGAGAGGCGTTCGGCGAGGGCCGTAATTTTTACAAGTTCGTGCTGGAGCCGTCGAAAAGGCGATCGGCGTCTCGGCTCGAACGTCAGGAGGGCCCCGTTGCCGAGGACCTCGCAGCCGCGGAGCTCCAAGACTATGCCGCCGTCGGCAATCCAGCCGTCCCCGTCGCACGGGGTGGGGGAAGCCGAGCCCCCGATCACCAGCCCGCCCACGAAGACCGTGTAACGGTCCACCAGGCCGGCCTTGAAGAACTTCGAGATCGTGAACCCTCCGCCCTCGACCAGCACGTTCTCTATCCCGATGTCCTCGGCCAGGGACTCCATGACCTTCTCGAGGTCTATCTCGTCCTTCCCGGCGCGGATGGTCTCCTCGCAGTCCCACTCCCTGTCGCACCCCTCGAGGGTGACCATGACGGTGGGCGCCCTGTCGTCGAGGACCTGGGCCTCGTCGGGCGTCCTGCCGTGGGGGTCCAGGACTATGCGGATCGGGTTCGTGTCGTAGTCGCCGCCCTTCAGGGTCAGATGGGGGTCGTCCGCTATCACCGTCCCGACGCCGACCAGGATGGCGTCGTATTTGCTCCTCAGGGTCTTTACGCGGGACTTGTCCTCCTCCGAGGATATCCTCACCTGGGTGCGGTCCTCCCCCGCTATCTTCCCGTCTGCGGACATGGCGCAGTTGACGTGGATGAACGGCCTCATTTCTTCTCCCCCGGGGTGACGGTGAACCTGTACACGTCCTCCTTCCTCTCCACTCCGAACTTGACGTCGAGGAACGACTCGAGGGTGTCCATCTGGCTCAGGAGATGCCTGCTGATGCGCGAGACCGAGAACCCGCTCTTCCCTTTGGCCATCGCCATGTACGGGAGAACCTGGTCGGCGGTGTGCACGTCCATGGTGGCGCCGCTGTTCATCTCCTTCAGGAGGTCGTTGGCGGCGTCCTCGCCGGCCTTGTCGGCGGTGTGCCCTCTGGATGTGAGCGCGTTGCTCCCGAGCATCCCGTTCTCGTACTCCGCCACGAGCACTATCCCGGCCCCTCTGGAGTCCCCTTCGGTGATCTGCACGTCGAAGTCCACGTCGGCGCCGCCGAGGGTGCGGACGCAGCTGGTCATCATGTCCCTGGACACCCATTCTGGAAGCCTCTGGCTGAAGCACACCCCTTTGATCCCTTTGAGCTCGCCGAGGGTCTCGATGTCGAGGGGTTTTATGTCTTTTATGGGCTCGAGCGTGGCTATCACGCGGCCTCCTCCCTGGGGGTAGAACCCGCGGTCGACGATCTTCACGTCGGCCTTGATGTCCATCTTCCTCATCAGGGGGAAGAGGAGGTGCTGGTACGAGTCTATCGGCGGGGCCCACATGACGTTGGTGCCGCCGCTTATGTCCACGGTGAGCTTCTTCTCGTGGTTGCGGGCCGCCAGCAGCATCGCTTGAAGAACCAGGCTGACGCTGCCGGCCGTGCCGATGTTCATGTGTATGTCGTAGACGTGCTTGTTCCCGGGGATGAACGTGAGCTCTTTGGAGCCGATGGTGTTGCCTTCGACGGTGGATCCAGCCATCTCCGCGACGGCGTTGACTGCGGCGCAGTGCTGTTTGGAGAGGCCGTTGGTGGGTCTGCTTTCCCTGATGCGGGTGAGGTGGGTGGTGATGCCGGTGACGGTCGACATGGCGACGGACGTGCGGACCATCTGTCCTCCGCCCTCGCCCCTTGAACCG
>JAFZXW010000140.1 GCA_017616575.1 Candidatus Methanomethylophilaceae archaeon | reverse complement strand
TTCGGCGTCGGTGCTGTACACCCTTCTGAAGGATTGAAACATCTGAGGGGGAGACCCCTCATTCCTTTTCGAAGACCGCCGACATGTAGTCGACGACCGAATCCCTTTCCAAGCCGAGGGAGTCGAACGAGTCCGTATGGGAAAGGACCCTGGCCTGACACCCCTCGCAGAACATCATGGCCGCCATGACCGGGCCGGACCCGCACATGGTTATCCTGCAAGAGCGCACATCGGAGTAGAGGCCGTCGGGATCCATCGACCTCACGCGGGACTCCACCATCGAATCGAGCCTCGCCGCCGTCTCCTTGGGAACGTAATGCGCCAAATCGGTGGACGCGATGACGACGACGTCCCTGCCCTCGCACGCCTTCCTGAGCGCGGACGCCAGACGGGAGGCCTCCTGGGGGGTCTGACGGCCCATCATGACCGGGACTATCTTCGGATCCGGGTCGATGTACTGGAGGAACGGGACCTCGACCTCTATGGAATGCTCCATAGCATGCGCCGAAGGGTCGTCCTCGAAAACATCCATGAGCGCCTCGAGGATCGGGACGTCGACCTTGCACGTGTCTAGCGGGGTGGCGAACTCCTCCGAGCACAGAACAGTGCCGTCGGCGGTCCCGTAATGGTCCGGGCCTATGATGACGTACGCCTCCGGCAGGCCGTCCTCTTTGATAGCGCGGAAGGCGTGCGCCGCATTCATGCCCGACGCCATGTAGCCGGCGTGAGGGACCACCGCGCCGCGTATCCTCCTGTCAGAGCCTTCCGGCCCCGGGAGCCCCGGCCCAAGAGGATGGGTGAAGCAAGACTCCACGGCGGACCTCAGCCCGTCGTAGCTGGCAGGATAGAACCTTCCCATGACGGCAGGAAACCTCATGAGGAAAAGGAAGGGGTTTGGGGGTAAGACGTTTTTGGACCGTGATCAGACCAGCTTGGCCTCGAAGTCCTCGATCTCCAAGGAGAAGTCGGCGGGGTCCTTGAGCTCGCCCTTGGCGACGAGGACCTCCCTGGCGAGGAGCCAGTAGACGCAGGCGAGGGCGCGCCTCCCCTTGTTGTTGGTGGGGATGACGAGGTCCACGTTGCGGGTCTCGTTGTTGGCGTCGCACATCGCGACGATGGGGATACCGAGGTTGAGGGCCTCGTTGAGGGCCTGCTTGTCCGCGGCGGGGTCGGTGACGACGAGGATCTCGGGCTCGATGAACCCGGGGTTGGCGGGGTTGGTCAGGGTCCCGGGGACGAAACGTCCGGCGAACGCGGGGGCGCCTATGGCCTTGGAGAACTCCCTGGCGGGCTTCTGGCCGTACTGCCTGGCGGATACGACGAGGACGCGCCTGGGGTCGTAGCGGGACAGGAACGCGGCGGCGGCCCTGATCCTCTCGTCGGTCTTCTTGACGTCGAGGACGTAGAGTCCGTCCTGCCTGACCTTGTAGATGAACTCCTTCATGTCGGCGGATTTCTGCTGGGTTCCGATGTGGACTCCGGAGGTGAGATAGACCTCTTCGGCGACCAGGAGATCGGTGATGATGGGCATGCTGTCATCGTCTGCCATTTCTGTGACCTCTTAGTATGTCTTGGCCCTCGAAGGGCCGATGTGCCGTCAACAAAGGACGCTTTATTTAATGCTTTGCCGTCCCTAATTATTAATATTAGTACATATAACAAACAACGCACGCGCGCGAGGAATCCCGCATTCGAATGCATAACTATGTACAACAATGGCCTCATTTATCCTTGCAAGAAACCGGACCGATAACGTATTTTAGAACGTCGGGGATGGAGTGCCATGGCAGACGAGACCCAAGTGTGCGCGGCGGCGTTCTTCAGAGCGTGCGGGAAGGACGTCGTGACCGTGGACGAGTTCGTCATGGGCGCGTCCCTTGAGCTCAAATGGTTGCCTCCTTCCAAGGCGAAGGCCCTCCTGTCCCTTCTGGAGAACGAGGGCGCCGTGACCTGCAAGAAGGGGTACGTCCGCCTCGCCGAGAACATCGAGGACACGGACCTCCCCATGGCATACCGCCCCTCGCCGGAGCTCCTGTCCAGGCTGAGCCAGCCCTTGGAACCTAAGAAGCCTGCGCCGGAGCCGGAGGCCAAGGACGCCTTCCACGTCCTCATGGAGGCCGCCGAGAAGGCCGGCATGAAGAAGACCGACTTCATCCAGAGCAGCAACAGGGTCCAAAAGAGGCTGGACATAGACATAGGGGCGGCCGCCCTCATCGTCCTCAGGGACGACGGGGTGGACATATCCCCCTATGCCGACATGGTTTATTCGAGCATCAGGGGCTCATGACTTCTTGATGAAGTTCGCCAAGGTCATCTTGTTCCCGCTTCCGCCCCCGCCTACGACGGCGCCGGACTGGACGGTCTCGGTGAGCTTTATCCCGAGGGCCTTCTCGATCTTCTTGATCAGCTTGTCGTCGGGCACCAGGCTGTTGGACTCGATCTTCGAGATCGTCCCCTTCTTCTCCTGGATCAAGGCGGCGAACTGCTCCAGGTCCATGCCCTTGGCCTCGCGGGCGGCCCTGACTGCCCCGCCGTAGTCGTCGACGATCTCGATGGACGACGTCCCGGCGTAGATGTCCTTGGACCTCATCCTCTTCTCGCGCTTCTCAAGCCTTTCCTCGATGACGGACTGGGTGACCGGCGCCCCGCCGGAGGAGGATGCCCTGTAGTCCTCCCCGAACCTGGCGCATCCGGGGCAGACGTTGAGCCTGGACCCCTCCACGATGACCGTCCTCGTCTGGGGGACGTCTCTTCCGCACATCTCGCAAATCATACCCTCTCTAACAGAATAGCACATTAATTAGCGTATCGGACCATTCTATGTACTACTTATATAACAGTACACTTTTCCAGAGACCGAGGAAACATGAC
>JAFZXW010000008.1 GCA_017616575.1 Candidatus Methanomethylophilaceae archaeon | reverse complement strand
CCTTAAGGAGTTCCTGTCGTCCGCATTGAAATCCAACGAGTCCCTCAGGTTCGGGATGGTCACAGGCGTCATGAGGATCGCCAAGGAGAGCCTCTTCTCAGGGCTGAACAACCTTCGCACCGACGACGTGTTCGGAGGCCCTTTCGACGGATGCTTCGGATTCACCGAGAAGGAGGTGAGGGACATGCTGGAATTCTACGGTCGCCCGGAGAAGATGGAGGAATGCAAGGAATGGTACGACGGATACCGCTTCGGGAACGCGGACGTGTACAATCCGTGGAGCGTGCTGAGCTACGCCGACCGCGGCTTCGTCCCGAGACCCTACTGGGCGGGCACCGGGGGCGACTCCGTCATAAAAGCGATGGTCGAGGGCGCGGACGAGGCGACGATGGAGGGGCTGATTGCCCTCGGCTCAGGAAAAGAGATACCCGTGACAATGAACGACAAGCTGGTCTACGCGGAAGTGGAGAAGGGAGGGGACGCGGCGTACTCCGTGCTGACCATGGCCGGATATCTTTCGCCTTCCGGCGACGGAAGCCTGGTCAGGGTCCCGAACAAGGAGGTCTACGAATCATACCTCGGCCTGATGGCCTCGGGGGGCCCCGACCCGGCCGCGGCGACCATAAGGGAGATGTTCTCCGCGCTCAAGAGCGACGACCCGGAGGCGGTAACGAACTGCATCTCCAAGCTCATGACGTCATCCCTTAGCGCCAGGATCCTTGACAACGAGCACGCGTACCAGACGTTCCTGGCAGGGCTCCTGATGGGGTTCTGCGGGAACTACGAGATATACGCGGACCGCCTGGAGTCGGGGAAGGGGTACGCGGACATAGCCCTTAGACGGAAGAAAGGGACAGGCCCCAACATCGTCATGGAATTGAAGAGGTCCGCCTCGGACAAGAATCTGGAGAAGGATTCGCAGAAGGCTCTCGAACAGATACGCTCCAAAAAGTATGCCGAGGGCATGGAAGGGAGGACGCTGGTCTACGGGGCGGCCTTCCGCGGGAAGAAGGCGCTGGTGGCGTCCGGGAGCCGATGCCATGGACGCGAACCAGCGCTTCATGTACAAGGCGTTCAAGAGGTACTACCGCGAGAACACGCCGCCGATGCCGGACAGGTTCACCCGGAGGGAGTTCGGGTTCATGTTCTTCGACAAAGGCTTCGTCCAAAGGCACCTGTCTTTCAAGAGCCCGGAGGAGCTGAGCAGGTTCATGTCCTATCAGGTCCCGTCCCACAGCTATTACTCCACATCGTACTACCGCCGCCCGGACGCCCCTACCATGGACGAGAAGGGCTGGATGGGGGCGGAGCTCATATTCGACCTCGACGCGGACCATCTGGAGGGGGCGGAGAGGATGACGTACTCGGAGATGCTCCTGCGCATCAGGGAGGAGATGGTCTCCCTGGTGGACGGCTTCCTCCTGGGGGACCTGGGGTTCTCCGAGGACCAGGTGCACATAACGTTCTCGGGCGGAAGGGGGTACCACGCCCACGTCAGGACCCCCGACATCATGGGCCTGGGGACGCACGAGAGGAGGGAGCTGGTCGACTACATCACCTGCTCCGGGCTCAGCACCGACTGGGTGTTCCCCTATCACAAGGCGGCCACCTCCCAGAAGGAGACCTCCTCCGGCACCTACTCCAACGTGTCCAGGGACCGGCTGCTGCCGCCCAAGGACTGCGGCGGATGGAGGAGGCGGATGAGGAAGGCGCTGGAGAAGGTCTGCGACGACCTCTGCACCATGGAGCCGAAGGATTTCAAGAAGGAGTACCCGAGCGTCAAGGGAAGCGACAGCCAGACCCTCGCCAAGGGGAGGGAGGAGGTCGCTTTGAAGCGCAAGGCCATGTTCGAGAGGGACACCATGGCGCTCCTGTCGAAGCCTGTGCAGGACATCCTCGTGAAGGTCATGATGGAGGACGTCGCGAAGCGCCTGTCGGGAGAGGTGGACGAGCCCGTCACCGCCGACGTCAAGAGGCTCATAAGGCTCCCTGGCTCGGTCCATGGGAAGAGCGGCCTGCGCGTGACGCCGATAACCAGGGACGAGCTCACGGGCTTCGACCCTCTGGAGTACGCCGTCCCCGACACGTACACGGACGACCCGGTGGAAATCACCATGAGGAAGGACGCCAGCATCAGGATCAAAGGGCAGGACATGTCCCTGCACGGGGAGACGGAGGTCCCGGAGTTCGCGGCCGTGTTCCTGATTGGAAGGAAGATGGCGGACATAGGCCGCCCGTCGGAGACGGAGAAGCTGTTCCGATGGCAAAAACGGCCCTGCGAGCCTTGTTTCTTAGGCTTCGCACGCTGATAGGCTTTAAATCATACCAAGCAGATGACTTGGCAGTGCGTTTCGCGCATAGGAGCGAGAACGATGAACAACAAGTTGATTGCTTTGCTCATGGGCGTCGTAATGTCCGTGTTCAGCTTCCTTTTGAAAGTCTGAGCCGCACACGTCTACGGCGACGCCTTCGAAGCGACCAGAATCAGTCATGCATACCGTGAGGTTTGTCTTCCCTTATGATTCATGCCAGATACATTCTCATTTATAAAACACAAAGACGCGGCGGAATGAAAGCGTCTCCATGGACGGTAACGATTCGCATGCGGAAACGGGTCTATGCCCCAGTTAGTCCGAACGATTCGACCCATGCCCGATCGATCGCGTGTGACCGTCAGGACGCAGATGAAATTGAAAAAGGGGCTGGGGGCCCCCTGGAAGGGCCCGTGCCAGCGTTTTATATGGAAAGGGTCCCCCGTCTTACGCCGGGGGAACCGCTACCCATCGGTCCGCGATACGGTACAGCTTACAGTCGCCGACGCCCGCATACGAGTGCCCGGCAAGGTCACCCGTCGGCATCCCGTACTCGTCGTAGAAGCTGAGCATGTAGAACGCGTTCTTGCCTATGGTCTCCACCGAGTCGGGGATGACCACGGAGGACAGGGACGTGCAGTAGTAGAACGTGTCTTCTTCGATGACCTTCACAGAGCTGGAAATGACCACGGAGGCAAGGGAAGTGCACTGCTGGAATGCGCTCTTGCCTATAGTTTCCACAGAATCGGGGATGGCCACGGACTCCAACGCCCCGCAACGGAAGAACGCGCTGACGCCTATGGCCTTCACCGAATCGGGGATGGCCACGGAGGCAAGGGAGGAGCAGTCCATGAACGCACCCCAGCCTATGGTCTCCACCGAGTCGGGGATGACAAACGAGGACAGGGACGTACAATCACGTAATGCGAAGTCTCCAATGGTCTTCACCGAGTCGGGGATGACCACCGAGGACAGGGACGTGCACAGATAGAACGCTTGTGAATCTATGACCTCCACCGGTCCCCCTATGACCACTGAAGAAAGGGAGGTGCATTGCCCGAATGCGCCTTCATCCATAACCGTTACCGACTCCAAGACCACTTCTGACAGTGACGAACACCCTGCGAACGCGCACTTGCCTATGGTCTCCACCGAGTTCCAGATGCTCGCATAAGTCAACGATTTGCAGTTTTGGAACGCGTAGTCGCCGACGGTCTTCACCGAGCCGCCGAGTTCCACGGAGACAAGAGACTTGCAGCCGTAGAACGCGTAGTCGCCGACGGTCTTCACCGAGCTCCCGAAATCGACAGACTTCAACGACGCGCAATTGTAGAACGCACGGCTCCCTATGGTCCTCACAGAGTCTCCGAGGTCCACGGAGACAAGAGACTTGCAGCCGTAGAAGGCGTAGCCTCCTATCGAGGCCACCGAGCCTCCGGAAGTCACGGACGCGAGCGAAGCGCATCCGGAGAACGCCTTAGTCCCTATCGCCGAGACGCCGCCGAGGTCCACGGACACCAGGTCCTCGCAGCCGTAGAACGCCTTCTGGGCGATCCCGACGACCTCGAAGCTCACGCCGCCGTAGCGCACCGTCTGAGGTATGGCGATGGCGGAGGCCGCGCTCTTAAACCCGGTCACGGTCGCAGTCTTTCCCTCTACGGATTCGACGACGTACGTCAGCCCGCCCAGGACGAAAACGTCGCCGTCCTCTATGACGCATCTCAGCACTCCGCCTTCTCCCGTGAAAACGAGCCCGCGCAGGGCCTTGGCTGTGTGGGAGAGCCTTTCGCCGCTCCCGTCCAGGAACGTCAGCCCGTGGAAGGCGCCCTTGCCGATGGATGCGACGGAACTCGGCATCTCCAAGCTGGCCATCGACGTGCAGTCGTAGAAGGCGTATTCCCCTATGGTCTTCAGCGATTCGCCGGCGGACACCGATTCCAGGTTGCCGCAGCGGGCGAATGCCTTCGAGCCTATCGTCGAGACGCTGCCGAGGTCCACGGAGACCAGCTCCTCGCAGCCGTAGAAGGCCTTCGGGCCTATTTCGGAGACCAGGTAGTCCTTGCCGTCGTAGGAGACCTTCGCCGGGACCGACAGGGCCGCCTTGGGTTCTGAGAATCCGGCCAGGACGGCGTACGCACCGGACAGCGACTCCAGCTCGAACACCAGCCCGTCCGAGACGAAGACGATCCCGTCTATCACGCGCTTCAGCACGCCGGCTTGCCCTTCATAGGTGAACCCCCGCAGATCGGCCGCCGAATGGGCGAGCGTCTTCCCTTTCTCGTCCAGGAACTCTGTTCCGTGGAACGCGTCGTTCCCTATCTTGTTCAAGAAACTCGGGATATTGACGCTGGACAGCGAGGTGCAGCCGTAGAACGCGCACGCCCCGATGGTCTGGACCGAATCCGAGATCGTAACAGTCGACAGCGAGGTGCAGCAGCTGAACACGCTCCTGCCGATGGTCTGGACCGTGTCCGGAATCTCCACGGCCGACAGCGAGGTGCAGCCGTAGAAGGCGTACGGCCCTATTTCCATCGCATT
>JAFZXW010000139.1 GCA_017616575.1 Candidatus Methanomethylophilaceae archaeon | reverse complement strand
ACAGCGAGGTGGAGGGGAACGGGGCCCTCCGCCTCGCCCAGGCCTGTCTCAAAGTCGCCGAGGAATCCGGAGTCGGCATCGCCGTCTGTCCCCCCATGCCCGAGCTCTCGCTGGTCGCCAGGGAGGTGCCCATGCCGGTGCTCTCCCAGAACGTCCATCCCAGGAAGCCCGGTTCCGGCACCGGGTACACCACGCCGTCCGCGGTGAAGGCCGCAGGGGCGTACGGCACCCTGATCAACCATTCGGAGAACAGGCAGCCCGCCTCCGACGTGGGCGAGTGCGTGTCCATGTGCGACGCCCTCGGCCTGTGCGCCTGCGTCTGCGCCGAGAGCGTGGAGAAGGCCAAGGAGCTCGCCGCGTTCTCACCGAGGATGGTAGCCGTGGAGCCCCCCGAGCTGATCGGAGGAGACGTCTCCGTCACCACCGCCAACCCCAGGATCGTCTCCGACACGGTGGACGCCGTCAAGTCGGTGGACCGGGACGTCGAGGTCCTATGCGGGGCCGGGGTCAAGACCGGCGAGGACGTGAGGGCGGCCATAAGCCTCGGGGCCAAAGGGGTCCTTTTGGCGTCGGGCGTGGTCAAGGCTAAGGATCCTGAGGCAGTTCTCAGGGACCTCATCAAATACATTTGAGGGCGTCGTCCGGCGTCCTCGACTTTCTCATTCCATCCCTTTCAGAGGATACCCTCTTTTCCTAATAGCCGTCCATCCCGTCAGGAACACCCCGCAGCTTATGGCCAGCATCGTGGCGACGCCGTATATGAACAGGTGAGGCGGGAACGAGGAGGATATGACCATCCCGACGAAGGCGAACATGAACGTGGTGAAGTTCAGGACCGACGACACCGACCCGTTGTCGCCCTCGTGCTGCCCCATCAGGATCCCGTATCCGAAGGAGCGCGCGGTTATCGTCACTGCGCAGCAGGGGACGATGGAGAGCATGAACAGCGCCCAGTGATGGCTGGCCAGTACGAGCATCATGGCCAGGCTGAGGGTGCCGAGGCAGAACAGGCAGGCTACCATCTTCCTGGGGGAGACGTTCGCATGGGACAGCGCCCTAGCTATGACCAGCCCGATTATGCACGAGGACGCCAGGACGAGGCTGTACTCGGTGGTGCTCAACCCGAAGCCGTCCTGGTACACGTACGAAGACACGGCGATGTATGCCAGCTGGGATCCGGTGAAGGTGCACATCATCAGCATGAACAAAACGAAGTTGCTGTCGCGCGTCACCGCGGCCAGGCACGTAAGCGAGCCCAGCATGCTGCCTTGGTACCTGTCAGCCGGGAGGTATCCTGGCAATAGGGATCCGAGGGCGAGGCAAACCGTGGACACGCCTGCCGGGAACCAGAACGTGGAGCGCCATCCGGCGGCGTTTATCAGGGCCGTCCCTATCACGGGGGCCAAGATGGGTCCCAGGATACCGATCGCCGCGGTCACCGACAGGACCCTGCTACGGTCGTTCCCGTCGAAGCAGTCCTTGATCAGCGCGAAGGCCGCGGTCATGGCGCCGCCTCCTCCCGCCGCCTGCGCCATTCTCAGCGCTATGAAGACCCAGACGTCGTCAGTGAAGCAGCAGGCTACGTTCGCTGCGGTATAGACCGCCATGGAGCAGGTCAGGACCTTCCTTCTGCCGTATTTGTCGCTTATGGGCCCCAGCAGGAGGATGCTGAACGAGAGCACCAGCATGAACAGGTACAGGGACATGTTCATGACCGACTCCGTGGTTCCAAAGTCTCTGATCATGACCGGGAGGCCGGACAGGTACATGTCTGTGGACAAGGGGCCGAACATGCTCAGAAGCACGATCAGCAGCATCAGCGGGCGGCGTCCCAGCCTCGTCTCAATCATCGGGCCGCCATCGTCTAGCCGAATTAAATCATTCGGAGACTAACAACCTTATTTCCTTTGTTTAAACGACGTCTATCGCCTTTCGTTCCAGCGGTCATGCGCGTACTCCTTCTGCTGGTTCTTGCCGTCCTGCTTGCCGTCTACTTGTCGCCTGTCGTCTCCGCGGACTCCCAGGAATTCAAGATTTCCGCCTTCGACCCTGTCAAGGAGGCGGTGGCGATCATGAACGTCGGAAAGGCAGAAGCGGACCTGAAGGGCTATTCGATCTATGACGGGGAAGGGTCCTGGGAGTTTAAGGAGAGCCTCAGGATCCCGGCGGGGGGCGTTCTGGCTTTCTCTTCGGATCAGAAATGCGACGCGTTCGACGGGAAGTTCCCGTTCGTCGCCGTAGGGGAAAACGGCCTTCGCAAAGGGGAAGGCTCCCTCATCCTGAACAACAACGGCGACCAGATATACCTCATGAAGTCCGGGAAGGCCGTCGACGCCGTATGCTACGGGAACAAATCCATCAGCGACGGATCTCTGTGGACCGGCCCTCCGGCCGACGTCAGGAGGGGGTATTACACGTCGAGGACCGGAGGCGACACCGACACCGCGGATGACTGGCAACTTTGCCGCCCGGGCGTGACCGGGTTCCGTTTCGATCCCGACGGAGGATACGGCGCGGAGGTCACGCCGTTCCTGTTCCCGGACAGCGGAGGGGCGCCTATATACAACGTCCTGTCCTCTGCGAAGGAGAAGGTGGAGATATGCCTGTACCATCTGGGCAGCAGGAACGTCGTGTCACTACTGTGCGACCTGGAGGAGCGCGGGGTGGACGTGGTCCTTCTTCTGGAGGCCGAGCCGTTGGGGATAGACCTGATCGAGTACGTCCCTATGCTGGCGTCGCTGGTGGCCTGCGGAGGGGAGGTGCTGCTCATCGGGGGAGGGGACGGCCGTTACTCCTATGTCCATGCGAAATACGCCATCATCGACGGTGAGACTACTATAGTGACCTCCGAGAACTGGACGGTGGACAACATGAACGGGGCCCCTCGCCAATGCTCCTACGATGACGACGTGGGCAACCGCGGGTGGGGCGTCATAGTCAGGAGCAGGGAGATGGCCCTCTTCGCGGAGCAGGTGTTCCGGAACGACTGCGACACAAGATATGGAGACGTCAGGGCGCTGCTGGAGGAGTATCCCAATCCGAGGCCATACGTCAAGCCGCGGTACGTACAGCCTTCGGAAGGCTCCTGGGAGGGGTACAGTGCCCGTGTCGTGCCGTTCCTGTCCCCGGATAACTCATTGGACGCGGAGAAGTACTACATGGGGGCTTCTTCGTACAGGGTCTATTCGCAGCAGCAGAGCCTAGGATCGTCGTACAAGGACCTTCCGGACGGGTCTCCGCTGGCTGTGATGGCCGAAGCCGCGGAAAGGGGGGCCGACGTCCGGCTCATATTGGGCGGCGACACGGGGCCTTTCTGCGACTCGTTGTGCGCCAGCACCAGGATCAAGGCCGCTTCGATGTCCTTCCCGTACGTGCACAACAAGGGTCTCGTGTGCGACGGCTGCGCCTTGGTGTCCTCGGTGAACTGGACGGAGAACGCGTTCGAGAGGAACAGGGAGCTCGGGGTCGCGGTCGTGTCCGAGGAGGTTTCCAGGTACTTCTCCGAGGCCTTCCTGCGGGATTACTCCCGGTACTACCTGTATGAGGGCTTCGAGGTGTCGTTCGTGGAGGCCGATGGAGTCTATGTCGCCGGGGAGGACGCGGTGGTGTCGGTGTCCGTCTCGGCAGTAGGCGATTATTCATTCCTCTGGAATCTCGGCGACGGGCGCACGAGGGAGACCTCGGTGCCGAGGATGGCGTTCCGCCCGTCCCAAGGCGATTACGATTTGACGGTCACGGTCACCGACGGCCAAGGGGAGTCGAAGACCGCCGGATTCGGATATCACGCGATTCCGAAAGGTCCCGAAGGGGCCTCTGACCTCTCCCATTGGCATCTGATTGCCATCGGCGTAGTAGCAACTATGGCCGTTCTGGTCGCCTTGATCATACATCGTCGCCGTCATGGACGAAACAGGCTTTTAGGCCCGCGCCGATTCCGGGGGCATGAAGACCATGAGCAAGACAGCCATGCTTCTGGCCATAGCCGCGACGGTCGTCGTCGTCCTTTCGGCCGTTCCTTTCACGGACTCCGCGGACGCCGATTCCATCCAGGATTGGACAATGGCTAAATCCGGCCAGACCAGGGCTTTCGACCCCTCTTTGTCGTATGACGCCAAAGTCACTCCATTCGTGTTCCCTGATAGCGGGGGCGTTCCGATATTCAACGCCATAAGCGGGGCCAAGGAGTTCGTGTACATCGAGATCTATCAATTCGCCAATGTGAACATGTACGCGCTTCTGTGCGAGCTGGAGAAGAAAGGGGTGGACGTCATCCTTTTAATTGAGGCGGATCCTGAATCGTATGGCTTCGACGATGTCACGCAGTCCAGAATCAAGGCCTTGATAGATGCCGGGGGCGAGGTCAAGCTCATCGGCGGCGTCTCCAAGGACAGGTTCAACTTCGTGCATGCGAAGTACGCCATCGTCGACGGTACGAAGACTATAGTGACGTCTGAGAACTGGACCACGGACAACCTCAATGGCAAGGTACGTGACGGCACCTACACCGACACCGCAGGCAACCGCGGGTGGGGCGCAGTCATCGAGAGCAAGGGCTATACGTCCTATATGACGGACGTCTTCATGGATGACCTCAACGGGTCCGATGTAAGGGACTTCTCCAAAGTCTATCCCAAAGCGAAGGCCGCTACTCTGTACTACGATGCTCCGTCCGGCGGGTCGTTCAAGACGTATTCCGCCAAGGTGACGCCGATGCTGTCTCCGGACAACTCCCGCGATACGGAGGATTACTGGATGTCCAAATCCAACTACCGCCTGTACGTACAGCAGCAGGGCATCGGGAACAGCTATCAGGACTGGACTGAAAGCACATCGCCTTTGTTCACCCTCAATTCACGCGCCTCTTCGGGCGTAGACGCGAGGCTCATCCTCAACGACAGCAACACGTCCAAGCTCGTGTCGGACATCAATTATGGGAGCGCCATCAAGGCCGCCGTCATGGACAAGCCATATGTGCACAACAAGGGTCTCGTCTGCGACGACGTCTCCATCGTCTCGTCCGTGAACTGGACCTCCAACTCCTTCAAGAACAACAGGGAGGTCGGCGTCGTGATACAATCGAAAGACGTCGCCGATTACTACGCTGGCGTGTTCGAGAGGGATTTCAACAGGTACTACGAGTTCTCCGGCCTTTCCGTCAACATAACCACGACGCAGAAGACCTACGATCTGGGCAAGAACGTCACCTTCAGGGTGTCTGTAGACCCCTCTGGAAGCTATACCTACGACTGGGACTTCGGGGACGGCCAGACCAAGACCACCACTGTCCCCAGCGTCACCTTCACCCCTACGAAGGGGGCGCACGTCCTGAAGGTGACCGTCACCGACAAATCAGGTCAGAAGGCGACGACATCCATGGACTATGTCGTGGTAGAGCCTGATGCCGACATATCCGTCAACATAACTACGACGCAGAAGACCTACGAGCTGGGGAAGAGCGCCACTTTCAAGGTCGCTGTAAACCCCTCAGGATCTTATACCTACGACTGGGACTTCGGGGACGGCCAGACCAAGACGACTACCAATCCCAGCGTCACCTTCACCCCTACGAAGGGGGCGCATGTCCTGAAGGTGACGGTTTCAGACTCGTCCGGGCATGAGGCCTTGGCGTCGATGAGCTATAATGTGGTGGATCCGGCGGACCAGGGTTCTGACGATTCTGGGGATTCTGGAGGTTCCGGCGGCCACAGCCTGATCTATATAGCCATAATCGTCATAGCCGTGATCGGGGCAGCCTTGGTGAAGAAGTTGAAGTGATCGCATGGCGATTCTGAGGCAGGCGAACGAGAGGGACGTGGAGGCGGTCTGCGCGCTGATGAACTCCAGCCTGGACCAGATGTTCTCCCCTCTCGTCGTCGGCTTCTTCCTCGACCAATGGCCGACCGGCCAGATCGTCGCCGAGGACGTGTTCGGCAACTTGCTTGGGGCCATCTGCGGCTCCAAGCTGGATTCCGGCAGGGTAACCATCTCCCTGTTCGCCGTGGACGTGGCGTTCAGGGGGAGGGGGATAGGCACGGAGCTCTTCGAGGCGTTCCGCAGAAGGTGCATGATGGAGGGGATCGGCGTGATGCAGCTGGAGGTCCGTTCCACGAACACGGCGGCGATGAGATTCTACGAGTCGCAAGGCTTCGTCCGCATCGCCCATCTGGACGATTTCTACACGGACGGCGGCGACGCCTACCGCATGTCAGCCTTCGTCAGCAGATGCAGGACGGGGCGACCCCTCCCCCCGCGAGGAGAGGAGGGAAAGGGTTTCAGTTGAACATGTTGTCGTCCAGATGCTCCGTCTGGAAATAATACTGGGAGCGTTCCTTCTGGGCGGAGGAGACGTCCTTGGACAGGCCCTTGTTGTAGGACCCGTACCTCTCCTTGATCTGCTCCTCCACCGGGCGGGACCTCATGAGCGCCTTGCGGATGTGGTCCGCGGTTATGAGCTCGGCCCCTTCCATGACGGCGATGTCACCGGCGGACCTGATGAGCCCGCCGAGCTCCCTCAGCCTCAGGGTGAGCGAGTTGCGCTGGTTGTCCTCCTTGGCGCGGCGCCTCCCCTCGTCGATGATGAGCTTCACGGCCTCTATGTCCGCATGCGGGATGTGGCCGTCGAGGTTGACCTCCTGCGCGACGAACTGGGCGTATTTGGCGCGGTTGTGAGGGGTGTCGGGCATGGCGATGTCCACGAGGACCTCGTACCCGTTACCTATGATCCTGGACCTCAGTGGGGACAGTATGTTCTCCAGGTCCTGGATGTTGCATGCGGCGACGAGGATGAAGTCGCAGGGCACGTCCTCGACCTTCACGCTGGCCCCGGCGGACTGGGGGTTCCTTCCCATTATGGGGAAGGTCTTCTCCTGCATCGCGGTAAGGATGAACCGCTGGAGTGAGCCGAGGTGGGAGATCTCGTCCACGAACAGGACCCCTTCGTGGGCCTCGTGGATGGAACCGGCGACGACCCTCTCGTAGGCGGGGGTCCCGAGCTTGTCGTGGCCTCCGTACGGGTCGTGCCTCACGTCTCCGAGGAGCTCGGTCTCCGAGGCCCCGGTGGCCAGTACGAACGGGTTCCTGTTGAGCTTGACCAGGACCTTCTCGTTGGAGGTGCGCTGGAGCTCCCCCCTCTTGTCGAGGGCGCTCTGGTCGAGCATGCGTATCTTGTCTCCGGCGCGCTCGAATATGACGGTCTCCTCCTCGCCGTTGCGGGTGCGGGTGGTGTGGACCTTCTCCTTCCCGGCGGTCACCTGGGGCATGGCGTCCCCAAGCATCCCTCCGAGGCTTCCCATGATGTCCTGGAACGGGTTGCCCCTGCTTCCCCCGTTCATCTTGCTGGAGTTGCAGTGGGGGCAGTTCAGGTCGGAGGGGAGGGAGTACTTGCCGCATCCTTTGCATTTGTATCCGAGGTGCTCCGCGACGTTGGCGGGGGCCTCCTCGGGCTTCATGAGGACCCCGACGGACTCCTTCTTCAGGTTCTCCTCCTTCTCCACCTCGTCCCTGTCGAGGATCTCCAGGAACGGCCTCTCCGCGTTCTCTGGGTTCTTGACGACCCTTACCTCGTGGGACGGGGCGGGCAGGTTCATGGACAGCGCGCGGGCTATCATGGACTTCCCGGTGCCGGGAGGGCCCACCAGGAGCAGATGCCTGCGCTGGCGGGCGGCTATCTTGGCGAGCTCTATGGCTCCTTCCTGGCCAAGGACCCTGTCCAACGGGTCCGAGGGAATCAGGATCTCCTCTGTGGAGGTCATCCCTGCGACGTCGTCCCAGGTCTCCACCGCTCTCTTCTCTGTCATTTCAATCTCGTTCAATACAGGTCCTCTTTCGTCCAGATGGTGATTTCGGCGGGCATCTTGGATATGTTGCCCTTGCGAGTACCTATCACGGTGGTGATGCCCTTGTCGGCGGAAATGTCGAGTATCCTCTGGGAGATCACTCCGTCGAAAACGATGGCGACCGCGCCTTCGGAATCCTCCTTGAGGGAGTTCACAAGGTTCTTCACGGCGACCTCCCTGATGACGGAGTTCCCCTCGCCCAGGATCTTCGCGTTGTGGGTGGTGGCGAGGTCGAGGAGCATGTCGCGGTACTGGGTCTGCTCGGGGCTGAGGACCTTGTCCGAGCTCTTCTTGCCGCGGAGGGTCCTCCTGGCCTTGGGCTTGGGCTCCTCGACCGGCTCCTCCTTCGGCTGTGCCTCCTCGGCGGCGGGGGCCTCGATGAGCGTAGGCTCCTCGGGGGCCTCTATCATGGCGGGCTCCTCGGCGGCCGGAATCGCGGGAACGTCCTCGGATTCAGGCTTCTTCTTCCTGTATTTCTCGATGGCGTCGTTGTCGAAGCGGGACTTGTGCTCCCTGCGCTCGTCCCTGTCCTCGTCGCGGTCGCGCCTCTCTCTCCGCTCCCTGCGCTCGTCCCTGTCCTCGTCCCTTCTCTCTCTTCTGTCCCTGCGCTCGTCGCGGTCGTCCTCGCGCCTCTCTCTCCGCTCCCTGCGCTCGTCCCTGTCCTCGTCGCGGTCGCGCCTCTCTCTCCGCTCCCTGCGGTCTTCGACGTCCTCGTCGAGGGTCTTCTCCTCGGTGATGAGGCCGTTCATCTCCATGTACTGGTCTCCGGGGACCTTGTTGCGGAGGCATTTGACTATCTGCTTGGCGGTGAGCTCCTCGACCTCGTGGGCGCGGGGCGCGCGGGCGACGAAATCGACCTCCGCGACCTGGAACAGCTCCCTGAGGATGAGCTCCCCGCCCCTGTCTCCGTCGACGAAGGCGGTGGCGACCCTCTCTTTGGAGAGGTCCTGGATGGTCTTGGGTATGTTGGTCCCCTCGACGGCGATGGCGTTCTTGATGCCGGCCTTGAGGAGGTTGAGGACGTCGGACCTGCCCTCGACGATGATTATGGCCTCGGAGTCCTTGACGTTCGGCCCGGCGGGGCACCTGTCCTTGCCGTAGACGGTTATCTCCTCCACCTGCACGCTCTGCCTCACGCTGTCCATGAGGTCGTAGCTGGACCCTTTGGACTGCTTGATGAGGTCGTTGAGGAGCTCCTTGGCGCGCTCCACGACCTTCTCCCTCTTGGTCACCCTGACGTCCTCAATTCCCAGCACGTGGATCGAGGCCCTGCAGGGACCGACGCGGTCGACGGTCTCGAGGGCGGAGGCGAGGATGACGGTCTCCACCTGGTCCAGGCTGGAGGACATGTAGATTATCCCGTCCGATTTCCCGGCTTTGGAGACGACCTCGACCTCTATCCTGCCTATCCTTCCGGATTTCTGCAGGTCCCTGAGGTCCAGCTCGTCTCCGAGGAGGCCCTCGGTCTGGCCGAAGATTGCTCCGACGACATCGGGCTTCTCGATGATTCCGTCTGCGTTGATTCTGGCTCTTACCATGTATTTCGTCGTGTTTGGATCGATATT